>JBEBBB010000460.1:0-19004 GCA_041158605.1 Pseudomonadota bacterium | reverse complement strand
CCTGCACCGCCAACGGCAGCATCTCGGGGGTGAGGTTGTTCCACCCACCGGGGTACAGGTTGGTGTCCACAGGCGCCAGCTTGAACCCCGCGTTGCGAATGTCCACGGAGCTGTAAAACGGGGGGGTGTGCTCCATCCACTCCAAGCGAAACCAGCGCTCGATCACCGGAGTGGACTCCAGGATGCGTTGTTCAAGTTCGTTGATGGGGCCGGTCAGTGCCGTGACGAGGTGGGGGACCATGGGGGAATACCCTTCAGAAAATACGCAAGCGCCTAATGTAAGCCGATTGGCGCAAATGGGGGCGGCAAGCGGCTTTTCCAAGCCCCCGGGACACAGCACAATAAAAATTGGTATATAAACAAATGATTATGAACAAAAACCTCTGGTTGTTGGCCGCCGCACAGGGCCTGTTCCTCACCAACAACGTGGTGTTTATCGCGATCAATGGTTTGGTCGGCCTCAGTTTGGCGCCTGTCGGCTGGATGGCCACACTGCCCGTGATGGGCTATGTGGTGGGCGGCGCTTTGTCCACCGGCTTGGTGGCCAGAAGCCAGGCGCGCTGGGGCCGCCAGGTGTCGTTCCAACTGGGGCTGGTGGTGGCACTGTTCTCGGCGCTGCTCTGTGCGGCAGCCTTGCAAGCACAAAGTTTTGCGATGCTGGTCTTGGCAACCATTGTGGCCGGCTACTACAGTGCCAACGGACAGCTGTACCGGTTTGCCGCCGGCGAACTGGCCGCACCGGCCTTCCGTGAAAAAGCCGTGTCGCTGGTGCTGGCGGGCGGGCTGATCGGTGCAGTCTTGGGACCCAACTTGGCCAACCACACCCGAGACAGCTTGTCAGCCCCGTTCATGGGGGCTTACCTGTCATTGGCGGTGGTGGCGTTGGTGTCCATGGCCGTGATGGCGGGCATTCGTTTCCCCGCGCCACCCAAAGCGCATACCTCGCAAACCACTGGGCGCCCCTTGCTGGAGATCGTGAAGCAGCCGGTGTTTCTGGTCGCGACCGTGGGTTCCGCCTTGGGTTACGGGGTCATGAACCTCTTGATGGCGGCCACACCATTGGCCATGCAGGTGTGTGGCATGCCGTTTTCAGACGCGGCACTGGTGCTCGAATGGCATGTCATTGGCATGTTCGCGCCGGGCTTTTTCACCGGCCACCTGATCAAACGCTGGGGTGTGTTGCCCATCATGGGTACGGGGGTGGTTTTGAACGCCTTGTGCATCGCAATCGCCCTATCGGGGCAAGACCTCCACCAGTTTTTGATCGCCTTGTTTGTATTGGGTGTGGGCTGGAATTTCCTGTTCACTGGCAGCACCACCCTGGCCATGCAGGCCTACCGCCCGGAAGAAAAAGACAAGGCACAGGCCGCGATCAACTTTGCGGTGTTTGCCACCATGGCCATCACATCCTTTGCGTCGGGGGCTTTGGTCACGACCCAGGGCTGGTCACTTTTGAACATGGGCTCCCTGGTGCCCGTGGTTCTGACCGGCGCGGCCCTGGTGTGGCTGGCCTGGATCAAGGCATCTGTGCCACCACCTCGGCCACCGCAGCCGTGAGGCGTTGGGCATAGGGCACATGCAAAAACTCGTTGGGTCCATGGGCATTGCTCTTGGGCCCCAACACCCCACAAACCATCATCTGGGCTTTGGGAAACCCCTTGGACAACATGTTCATCAGGGGAATGGTGCCGCCCTGCCCGATATACCCACAAGGCGCGCCAAATTGGGCCTGGCTGGCGATCTGCATGGCTTGTGTGAACCATGGCGCCTCAAGCGGGGCGTTCCAACCCGTGGCGGCACCTTCTGGTTCAAAAGTGACTTTGGCCTGGTAAGGGGCGTTGTCTTCCAACAGCTGTTTGAGATCTTGTACCGCCTGCGAGGCGTCTACCAATGGGGGCAAACGCAGGCTGAGCTTGAAGGTTGTGTAAGGCCGCAAAACGTTGCCGGCGTTGCCCAAGCTGGGAAACCCATCGGCGCCCGTCACGGACAAGGTCGGTCGCCAGGTGCGGTTGAGCAAAGCCTCAACGGGGTCCGTGGTGGTGGGCAGCGCAAACAAGGTAGCCCCACCACAATCGTGATGGGCCCAAGGAAACCGCTTGTACACCTCCTCCCCCAAAACCGCCGCCGTGGCACGGGCCTGGGCCAAGCGCTCTGCCGGGACTTCGCAATGGAACCCCTGGGGCAACAAACGACCGGTGCGACTGTCCTCCAGCCGGTCCAGCACCTGGCGCATGATCCGGAAACTGGAAGGCACCAAGCCCGAGGCATCGCCCGAGTGGACACCTTCCGTCAACACCTCCACTTTCAAAACCCCGCTCGCCATGCCGCGCAGGCTACTGGTCAACCACAACTGGTCGTAGTTGCCCGCACCGCTGTCCAAACAGACCACCAACCCCACGTCGCCCAAGCGGGGTCTCAGCGCATCCACATAGGGCAGCAAATCGTGTGACCCACTTTCCTCGCAGGTTTCAATCAAACCCAGTATGCGGGGGTGTGCCGCTCCTTGGTCCTGCAGGGCTTTGATGGCAGCCACACTGGCATAAACCGCGTACCCGTCATCTGCACCACCACGGCCATACAACTTGCCTTCGATCAAGCGGGGGGTCCAAGGCCCCAAACCGCTGCGCCAGCCGGCGAACTCGGGTTGTTTGTCCAAATGGCCGTACATCAGGACGGTCTGGCCACTGGCAGGGGCCTTGGCGGCCCGGTTCCCCGAACTGGCAGGCACCTCAAAAAACAAAACCGGTGTCCTGTCCTGTCCATCCGCTGTCTGCAACCGCAACACCTCGAGTGTCAAGCCTTTAACCCCCTGCGCGCACACCCAGTCTGCAGCCTGCCGAACCACGGTATCGATATGGCCATGGGCGTTCCAGTCCACATCAAAAGCAGGGGATTTGGCGGGCACCTCGATGTAGCGCTCCAAGGCCGGGAGGATCCCATCCGCCCACAATGTGTGGATACCCCTTTGGGCTTGTTGGTGGTCTAAAACCGTGGTTTGCAATCTGTCACCCATTTCAAAACCCCTACAAATGGTTGGCCCATTCACGCCACATCACAACGGCCCCGGGCGGCCGAACAAATACCCTTGGAACGACGAGCAGCCCATGGACACCAACCGTTCGCGCTGCCCAGCCGTCTCCACCCCCTCAGCCACCACATCCATGCCCAGGCTGTCGGCCAGTTGCAAAATGGTGCGGGCAATCGCTTCGTCGTTGGGATCGGTCAGCAGGTCACGAACAAACGACTGATCGATCTTGAGCTGCGACAACGGCAAGCGTTTTAAGTAGGTTAGGGACGAATAACCGGTCCCAAAATCGTCCAACGCAAAACGAATGCCCAAGTGGGCCAGACGCTCCATTTTGACAATGGTGTCCTCCACATCGTGCAATAACAGGCTTTCCGTCAACTCGAGTTTGAGGCGATCTGCTCGGGCGCCGGTTTGATACAACAAGCGTTCGAGTTCTGCCACAAAGTCAGGTTGCCGCAGCTGACGGGCACTGAGGTTCACCGCCAAGGTCCAGTTGGCCCGGTGGGGGTCTCGGCTCCAACGCACCAACTGTGCACAAGCCTGTTCCAACACCCAGGTGCCCATGGCCAAAATCAGACCTGTTTGTTCGGCCACCGGGATGAAGTCTGCGGGAGACACCATCCCCCGCAAGGGGTGTTTCCACCGCAACAGCGCTTCATGGCCCAACACGTACCCGTTCGCGTGCACCACCGGTTGGTAATGCAACAACAACTCGTGGTCGCGCAAGGCATGCCGCAGATCGCGCTCTATGGCCGACCGGGCCAACACCACCGACTGCATGTGCGGGTCAAAAAACCGCACCGTGTTGCGCCCTGCTGACTTGGACTGGTACATGGCCAGATCGGCCCTTTTGAGTATGTCCTCCACACGCTCGTTGTGGTCTCGAAACAAGGTGATGCCGATGCTGGGGGTGTTGTGGTGTGGGTGCCCGTTGAGGTCGTAGGGGGTATTCAGGTATTGGAGTATTTTTTGCCCAACGGTGTTGGCATACAACGCAGCTTCATCGTCCCCCACCCCCAGGTTTTCCAACAACAGCACAAACTCATCCCCACCCAAACGGGCCACCGTATCCTCCTCCCGTACAGAGGCCGTTAAGCGCTGCCCAACCTGGCGCAACAACGCATCACCCACATCGTGCCCGAGGGTATCGTTCAGGTCTTTGAAGTTGTCCAAGTCTATAAAACACACGGCGGCCCACTGCCCACTCCGGGTGCTGGCGGTTTGTGCTTGTTCCAACCGGTTCTGAAACAAGCGACGGTTACAGAGGCCGGTTAAGGCATCATAAAAAGCGAGCTGCTCAATCTGGGCTTCAGCCTGTTTGCGCTCGGTGATATCGTGTGCCAGCCCGAGTACACCCAGCGGTTGTCCCGCGTTGTCGTAAACGGCCCGTTTAACCACCGCAAATTGGCCTTTGGGGCCGTGGGGATAAGCAGCCAACAACTGCTCGTAGACAATCGGCTCGTGTGTTGCCAACGCCTGCCTGTCCGACTCGGCGTACAACGCCGCTTGGTCATCGCCGCTGAGTGCGGACAATTCGGGGACGGTCCTCCCGACGATCTGCTCAACCTCGACGCCAAACGCCCTGGCCACTTCTTGGTTACAAAGCACAAACCGCCCTTGCAAGTCTTTGAACCACAAGCGCCCTGGTACGGCCTCAAACAAGGTGCGCAGCCGCGCCTCGCTTTCCTCCAGCTGTTTCTCCAAGGCCTTGCGGGTGGACAAATCTGTCAACGTGCCAGAGACCCGCAATGCCCGTCCTCGCTCATCGCGAACAATCACCCCCCGGTCCAGGACGCTGACCGAATGGCCGTCTTTGTGGAGCATGCGGAACTCCAATTCAAAACCCTGCCGCCCGTCTTCGAAAGCCGCCTGTAGCTCTGCATCCACACGGAGCCTGTCGTAGGGATGGGTGAACTGTGCCCACAAACCAGCGGTGGCAGGTAGCTCACCGGGGAACAAACCCAAAATCTCCCACCAACGGGGAGCGAAATAGGCCTCACCTGTTTCCAGGTTCCAATCCCAAGCGCCGTCGTTCGATCCCTGTAAAACGAGTTTTAAACGCTCTTCGCTTTGTTTGAGCGCACGCTCCGCTTCTACGTAGTCGGTGACGTCGGTAAAAGTCCGCACCCACCCTTGGCTGGGCAACGCATGGGTGCGGATTTCAATCATTCGTCCCGCCCTGTTGCGGCGCACAAAATGCCGTGGCGACTCTGAAGCAGGCCCCCCCAGGTTGCTGCGGGCCGCACACTGGGCCCAACTCATGTCAGGGAAATCGCCCCGAGCGTACTGTTTTTCCACCAAAGACAACAACGTTGGTTCACCTTGTAGCCATGCGTCCTCCAGCCCCAACAGCTCTTTGTAACGTTGGTTGAAGTAGGTTAAGCGCCCTAAGGCATCCAGGCTGACCACCCCTTGAGTGAGGCTGCCCAAAGCCACCTCAACCAAATCCGTCCGGGCCTGCAGTGCCGCATTGGCTTGTCGAAGTTGTTCTTCAGCCGCAACCCGAGATGAAATATCGGTGGTGAAACCGTACCAAACGACAGCCCCATCTACCTCTGCGTGGGGGGTGGCCGAACTGGCATGCCAAATGGTTCGGCCGTCCGCCAAACAAACCCTGTACTCTGCAGACCAAGGCTGCATGGTGCGCGCAGACACAACCATGGCCTCCCGACAGCGCGCGTAATCAGCCGGGTGCATCCGTTGAAAAACGGGGGCCGCATCCAAAAGCACCGCTTCAGGCTCCAGTTCAAACAGCGCTTTGATACCCTCACTGGCAAAAGGAAAAGTGAACCAGCCTTCCGGGCTGCGCCGCAACTGGTAAAGCAGGCCCGGCGCCCGGCGTGTCAGGTTCTGTACAAAATCCAGTTGCGCCTGCAGCGCATGCTCGGCCTGCTTGGCTTGGGTGATATTGCGCCCTATCCCTTGGTAACCGACAAACGTACCGCGATCGTCGTACCTAGGCGAACCGCTGATAGACAACCAGAAGTGGCTGCCATCGGGTCGGACCCTCTGCAACTCCAACCTAGAAAAGGGCTGGTGTGCCCTCAGCTGTTCTTGGTGTGCAGCCCACGCCTTGGCATCCATGTTTACACATGGCACGTCCCAACGGGTCTTCCCCATGTAGGCCGGCGCCAACCCAGTCTCACGGATATGGCGCCCCTCAAACAAGGTGTACCGGAATGAGGCGTCCTGTTCCCAGTACCAATCCGATGACATCTCGGTTAAGCTGCGAAAACGCTCCTCGGTGGCGCTGGTGTAACGCCCGATACAACGGTAGCCCACAAAGCGGCCTCGCGGATCCCAACGCGGCTCACCTGCAATATGGGCACGCACCACATGGCCAGTCGCCTGCACTCGGCGCAACTCCAGGTCTTTAAAAACCTGCTGCTGATCCAACAGGGCTTGAGCACTAAAACCGGTCAGATCGGACTCTGGTGTTTGAGTCAGCTTCCACAGTGGGACACCCAAAAAGGCATCAGCTTGGGCAAGCCCTTCCCAGTTGCCTTCTGCGTAAACAATGCAGTGGTTTTCATCGGTCTCGACGTACCAGTCGGCAACCAAAGCCAACAGCCCCTCCAAGGCAGGCTCCAACGGATCACCCGCCTGGTCCAGGGCACGAACACCAGCCTTCAAAAGCTCTCCCAGTCACCCTCGCTGGAGGCATCGGCCTTCTTCACGGTGCCGCCCAAGGCGGGGCGTTTGAGCGTCGCCGCTGCGACCACCGAAGACTCGCGCGGTGGAGTCGCCGCCCCACCCCCAGCAGCACCGCCGCTGAGCGTCTTCGCAGGGGTGGCCGCCTTGGGCTTGGGCAACGGCGCCGCTGCCTTCGCTGGCGCCACCCGGACGCCCGACACGGCCTTCGCAGCCACCGGGGCCTTCGCCCGGGCCCGGGCCACCGGTGCGGCCACCACCGCCCCCTCCGACCCCGTCCGGAACACCGCAATCACCTCCGTCAACCTCGCCGCTTGGTCCTTCAAACTCTCCGCCGCCGCCGCACTCTGCTCCACCAACGCCGCGTTCTGCTGCGTCATCTGGTCCAGGTGGTTCACCGCCACATTCACCTGCGCGATCCCGTCGCTCTGCTCGCTGGACGCCGCCGTGATCTCCCCAATGATGTCGCTCACCCGCTGCACGCTGCTCACAATCTCTTGCATCGTCGTGCCCGCATCCTGCACCAAGCGGCTCCCACCCTGCACCTTCTCCACGCTGGTGTTGATCAACTCCTTGATCTCTTTTGCCGCCTGCGCGCTGCGCTGCGCCAACGTGCGCACCTCACCCGCCACCACCGCAAAACCCCGTCCCTGCTCGCCCGCACGCGCCGCCTCCACCGCCGCGTTCAGCGCCAAAATATTCGTCTGGAACGCAATCCCATCGATCACACTGATGATGTCGGCAATCTTCTGGCTGCTCTGATTGATATCGTCCATGGTGGTAACCACCTGACCCACCACCGAACCACCACGCTGCGCCACCTCTGCCGCGCTGCTGGCCAACTGGTTCGCCTGGCGAGCAGCGTCCGCGCTCTGCTTGACCGTCGCAGTCAGCTCCTCCATGCTCGACGCTGTTTCCTCCAGGTTGCTCGCCGCTTGCTCCGTGCGTGCACTCAAGTCCTGGTTCCCACTGGCCACCTCCGTGCTAGCCGATTGGATGCTGTCACTGGAATGGCGGATTTGGCCCACCACCTTTTGTAAAGACACCTGCATACCCGAGAGGGCTTGCAACAGTTCACCCACCTCGTCTTGCCGGCTGTTGTGGATGGTACGGGTCAGATCGCCCTGGGCAATCGACTTGGCGATATCCACTGCCTGTGAGATGGGTTTTGCAATCGACCGGCTGATGGACCACGCCACAAACGCGCCCAGTGCCATGGCCACTACCGTTAACCCACCAATCACCGCCATAGCACGCGAAACTTCCGCTTGGGCAGTGACCGTACTTTCCTGCACCATACGGGATTCCAAAGCTTGTAGCTCGGCTTGCGACGCCATGTAAGCCTCGGCAGCAGGTACGAGCTTCCCATTCAACTGGGCGGCCGCAGCCGCGCTATCACCAGCTTTGAGACTATCAAAATACACCTTGCGGGCATCAATATAAACCTGCCGGAGCTGTGCAATTTTGGCCAACAATGCCTTGCCCTCAGCAGATTCAATCGATGCCTCCAGCATTTTTTGAATCTCATTGATACGCTGAGTGGTTTGGGTGATCAGAGGCGCGAAATAACTTTCCACGTCGGGGTCGTTTTTGGATTTGGCCAAGGCCATCACCCGGTTAATATTCAAACGTGTACTGGCCGCCCACTCGTTGGTGGCCGCAGCGCGTTTTTCCATTTCAACCGTTCGGTCCAAAGCTCCGACCAAAGACTTCAGGTCCCAGGTCGACAGACCCGCTAGGGCCAACAACAGGAACAGAACGGCCGCAAAACCAGCAGCCAGACGGGTGCCTATGCGGAAATTGGTGAGGGTCATTGGTGTCTCCTTGATTGACATTGATTCGGTCTTGTGGTCGGGCGCATGGGATCAAACCCGGCTGGTCAAGCGCCGCTCCACACCCTCGTAGCTGCCCTGCCCGTGACCACGCGTTGCAGCGCGCTGCAATGGGGGGTGGCCCGCGGCCCCACCCAATACAAACACAGCCACAACCTCGCTCAAACGCTGAGCCTGTTCTCGCAGACTGTCGGCCGCCGCTGCACTTTGCTCAACCAATGCGGCATTCTGCTGGGTCATTTGGTCCAGTTGTACAACCGCCGCATTGACCTCCGATATCCCCTGGGCTTCTTCAGCTGATGCCCGGGTGATTTCGCTGATCAAGGTGGAAACCTGGCGGGCGTTGTTCACAATATCGCTTATGGTTTTTCCGGCTTCGTGCACAAGGGCTGTGCCCGCCCCAACCTTTTCGACACTGTTGCCTATCAATGCCTTGATCTCTCGGGCTGCCTCCGCGCTGCGCTGAGCCAAGCTGCGCACCTCCCCAGCGACCACCGCAAACCCCCGCCCTGCTTCACCCGCACGGGCGGCCTCAACAGCGGCGTTCAGAGCCAAGATATTGGTCTGAAATGCAATGCCATCAATCACCCCAATGATGTCGGCGATTTTTTGGCTGCTGCGGTGGATTTCATCCATGGTCGAAACCACCTGCCCCACCACCTCCCCACCTTTTTGGGCCACCAACGCGTTGCTCTCCGCCATGGTGCTGGCGGATTGCGCGGTTGATGCGGAGTGCTGCACATTCGCTGTCAATTGCTCCATGCTGGAGGCGGTTTCTTCGAGGTTGCTGGCCGCTTGTTCGGTCCGGCCACTCAAATCCTGGTTTCCACTGGCGATCTCGCCGCTTGACACCCGGATGCTGTCGGTGGCCTCACGAACTTCGCTGACGATGCGTGTCAAAGAACCCTGCATGTCCGACAAACAACGCATCAAATCCGTCAGCTCGTCGGTCCCACTGAGATCAGGTTGGGTGGTCAAATCACCACGGGCAATCGCAATCGCCAAACCCTGCGCCTGTTCCAATGGCCGGCAAATGCTGTTCATGTTGGCCAATGTGGTCGGGACCACCACCAAAGCAGCCAGCCCCACAGCCACGGCAAAAGCCCACAAAGCAGTCCGGCCAATTTGTTCAGACTCCTGGTGGGAATGCTGCACCTCAGCTGACAACACCGTTTCGAGCTTAACCATCAAGGCATCGACCTGGTCAAAGGCAGCGTGTGCGGACCTGAGCAAAAGGTTGGCGGTCGTGGCGGAGTCAAATCCGCCTTGTTCCAACTGATGCGCAACAGGCTCCAGGGCTTTGATGTAAACCGCCAAGGCCTCTCGGGCCTGCTCTACCAAAACATTGTCTTCGTCAGCCTCACCCTTGAGCATGTCAGACATATGCCGCTGAACCTGTTGGAGCGACCCGTCCCATTTGAGCTTGGCGGCACGTACACGCTCTGGCTTTTCGTACGCGATGATCATGTCACGCTCATAGCGGCGCATCTGGCCCAAGCCGATCTGGAGCTGCCCCAAAGCCACCGACTCCGCAAAGGAGTGCTCCACAAAATCGGTGTTGAAACCCTGCAGCCGGGACATGCCCCACCAACCGGAGCCACCCACCACCAGCAACAGGGCCAGCACCACCACGATCGCACCCACCATCCGCAAACGGATGGTGAACCGTCTCATCAGGCCGAGCAGGTTCATTTGATTGTCCTTCGTATGCGGGGAGCGCACCAAGCCCCCCCCGTCGCGTGTCAACAGGCGCCGGGCTTACGCCATGGCGCTGTCGATCAAACCCATATCAGCGCTGCTCATCAACGCTTCGATATCCATCAAAATCAGCATGCGCTCAGCCACACTGGCAATACCTGTGATGAAGGCGGTGTCGACCGAACTGTTCATATCAGGGGACGGCTTGATCTGGTCGCGGGGGAGCTCCAGCACGTCGGACACCGAGTCCACCACAGCCCCCACCACACGGCCTTTCACATTCAGCACAATCACCACAGTGAACCCGTTGTACTCCACTTTTTCACAGCCCAACTTGATGCGCAGATCAACCACTGGGACGATCACACCCCGCAGGTTAACGACGCCCTTGATGAAGTGGGGTGAGTTGGCGATGCGGGTGGGCTCCTCGTAGGAACGAATTTCCTGGACCCGAAGGATGTCTATCCCGTACTCCTCTGCACCAAGGCGGAACGTTAAAAACTCAGCGCTGCCTTGGCTGGCACTGTCTGCAGACGCTTTGGCCCTGGCTTGAGCGGCGCTGGGCATGGCCATGTTCATATCAAATCCTTCCGTTCAACAGAGGTGTTTATGGTGAAGAGTATCGGCCATAAACACCAGCCCCTGGATGGGCAATTTCACCAACTGGCGCGTTTTTTGGACAAAACAAGCCAATCTGATACCACATGGCGCAAAATGGAGGCCTCCAACGCACCCAACCGAACCATGCCTACCACTTTGTGGTCTCGATTGACCCGCTGGCTCAAACCCCAGCCCACCAGCCCAAACACACCATCCCGGTCAGACCGCAACAGCCCCCAGATGGCCAAACAGCTGCGAGCGACCCACCGGGAACAGCTGTTCTCGGCCGTGCGGGAAACCATGATACGCGCCGGCATATTGTCTGGCGCCTACAAATTCAAAGCATTGACTTTAGACAAAAGCGGTACGGTATTTATCGTGATGTTTGACTTCCAGTCTCCCGATTGGGCAAGACAGCCCGAACAGCTTGAGCAGCTAGAGGCCAACTTACAGGCGCTGACCCAGACACGTTTGGGGATCACGGTCAAAGCTGTTTACTGGCGCCACGCACCCACCCAGCCCGATGCGACAAAAACAACGCCCCACCAGAACCCGGCGTTTGCCAAAACAAGACCGATGCCCCGCCAACCCGAAGAGGCCTATCCCAACCCTCTGAGTGACACGCAACTGGGTCAACTGGAATCCTGAGCAACTGGCGCTCAGTGCCCCTCAAAATCCACCAAAGTGAAGAGGTTCAAACCGGCTGTACGCAAACGGGCACTGCCCCCCAGTTCCGGCAAATCCACGATAGCGGCACCCTCCATCACGGTCGCTCCCAGTTTTTCAAGCAGCCGCTTACCTGCCATCATGGTCCCGCCGGTGGCAATCAGGTCATCGATCAACAAGACCCGGTCGCCAGCTTTGACGGCATCGGTGTGCAGTTCAACGGTCGCACTGCCGTATTCCAGCTCATAGGTTTCCGCGATGGTGGTGAAGGGCAATTTGCCTTTTTTACGGATGGGAACAAACCCCACACCCAGCTCATAGGCCAGAACCGCTCCGATGATGAAGCCCCGCGCATCCAACCCAGCCACCACCGTTGGCCGCAGATCGGCGGACATGTACCGGTGGACAAAGGCATCGATGAGCACGCGGAACACCTTGGGGTCTTGTAACAGCGGGGTGATATCCCGGAACTGAACCCCCGGCGCGGGCCAGTCGGGCACGGTACGGATGTGTGATCGCAAGTACAAACTGGTGTCCATATCACCCTTTTTTAAATCAAAAACGGCATCAGCGCCCAGAAACCAAACGCTCCTCAGCCAGGGCAAGCGACTGGGGCAAACCCGACACCACCACCACGTCCCCACCCTCCAGCCGGACACCTTGCACCAACTTAACGTGGCGACCGTTCGCTCGGCGGACCCCAACCACCCGCACCCCCAGAGCGGCCAAAGCCAGATCCGCCAACTCCCGCCCCACATTGGGCCCAGCCAACGGCAACACCACCGTGGACAAGCGCTCTTGGTTCAATTCGTCGACGGTGTCATCGTCCGCCCCGTGAAAATACCCCTTCAACAGCTGGTACCGAGCCTCCCGCTGCTCTTGCACCAAGCGCAACACCCGGCGCATGGGCACCCCAACCAAGGCCAACGCATGGCTGGCCAACATCAAGCTGGCCTCTATGGCCTCGGGCACCACCTCGGTCGCGCCAGCCCCCTGCAACTTTTCCAAGTCTTGGTCATCAACCGTCCGGATCACCACCGGCACGGTCGGAGCATGCTCGCGCACATGCCCCAACACCTTGAGAGCGCTGGGGGTCTCCAGGTAGGTCACAACCACGGCACTGGCCCGGTTCAAACCGGCGGCTTTTAAGGCTTGCACCCGGGCCGCATCCCCAAACACCACCGTGTGGCCTGCAGCGGCGGCTTGCCGAACCCGGTCAGGGTCCAGGTCCAGGGCCATGTAAGGGATGGACTCAGCCTCGAGCAACCGGGCCAAATTTTGGCCACACCTACCGTAACCGCAAATGATGACATGCTTGTCTGCAGCCATGGCACGGGTGGCAATTTGCGTCATCTGAACCGACTGCATCAACCAGTCACTCCCGACCAAGCGGGTCACAATGCGGTTGCTGGCCATGATGACAAAAGGCGCCCCCAACATAGAGATGACCATGGACGCCAGCACGGGGTTGAACAGCTCAGGCGGTATGAGGCGGTTTTGGCTGGCCAAGGACAACAGCACAAACCCAAACTCACCGGCCTGGGCCAAATACAGTCCCACCCGCAAAGACGTTCCCATGGCCGCCCCCAACAAGCGGGACAGCATTGCGATCAGCCCCAGCTTGAACACCAGGGACAACACCAACAGCAGCAACACCAAAGGCCACCGCTCCAGCACCAAACGCCAATCCAACAACATCCCAATGGTGATGAAAAACAACCCCAACAACACATCGTGGAACGGTCGGATATCGGTTTCAACTTGGTGCTTGTATTCGGTCTCCGCGATCAGCATACCGGCCACAAAGGCGCCCAAAGCCAAAGACAGACCCGCGTGTTCGGTCAACCACGCCAAACCGAGTGTGATCAACAACAGGTTCAACATGAACAACTCGTCGCTTTTGCGACGGGCCACCAGTGTCAACCACCAGCGCATGACCCGTTGCCCACCGGTCAACAACACACCCAACAAAACGACGGCTTTGACCAGCGCCAACCCCAACGCTGCCAACAATTGATCGGCCTCTGACCCCAAAGCCGGTATCAGTACCAGCAACGGCACCACCGCCAAGTCTTGGAACAACAAAATACCGACCACCCGTTTGCCGTGATCGGACTCCAGCTCCAAACGGTCGGCCACCAGTTTGACCACAATAGCGGTGGAGCTCATGGCCATCACCCCCCCCAAGGCCAGTGCGGTTTGCCAATCCATGCGCCACCATTGGGGCAACAACCACCCCAAGCCCAAAGAACCCACGGTGGTCGCGGCAACGGTCAGTACCACTTGGGCAAAACCCAGACCAAAAACATGCCGCCGCATCGCACGCAGCTTGGGCAAGCTGAACTCCAGCCCGATCACAAACATCAGAAACACCACACCAAACTCGGCCAGGTAACGCACACCCGCCGAATCCTGCGCCAGCGCCAGGGCGTTGGGACCGATCACAACCCCAACCGCCAAGTAACCCAACATGGGCGGCAAACGGAAAGACCGGCACGCCACCACACCGGCCACAGCGGCCAAAAGGTAGAGCAGGGCGATGTCCAGGGATTTCATCCGGCTATCTTACCGGTCACACACCCACCCAACCGCGCCAAGCTGCCCCTTCACGGATAATGGCGCCATGCCCCAAGTCCACACGTTTGATCACGAGGCCGCTTTGGCCTTGGCCCGTGAAACCCTGCAGATTGAAGCTTCGGCCGTGGCAGCCTTGGCCGACCGCATCGACCACCACTTCGGCACAGCCGTGGAGCAGGTGTTGCATTGCACCGGCCGGGTTGTGGTCACAGGCATGGGCAAAAGCGGCCATGTGGGCCGAAAAATCGCCGCAACCCTGGCATCCACAGGGACGCCAGCCATGTTTGTGCACCCCGCCGAAGCCAGCCACGGGGACTTGGGCATGATCACCACCCACGACGTGGTTTTGGCGATCAGCAACAGTGGTGAAAGTGACGAACTGAACGCCATCTTGCCACTGATCAAACGCATGGGCATACCTTTGTTGGCCATGACAGGCCGCCCTGGGTCCAGCTTGGGCCAACACGCCTTGGTGGTTTTGGACACCAGCGTGGCCAAAGAAGCTTGTCCACACAACCTGGCTCCCACCGCCAGCACCACCGCCCAATTGGCCATGGGTGACGCACTGGCCATGGCCTTGCTGAATGCCCGTGGTTTCAGAGCCGACGACTTCGCACGGTCCCACCCGGGTGGCGCCCTGGGCCGCAAACTGCTGACCTTGGTCAGCGATGTCATGCGCTCAGGCGATCAGGTACCCCGGGTGCCGCCATCGGCGCCCCTGTCAGACATGATGCGGGAAATCAGTGCCAAAGGCCTTGGAGCCACGGCTGTGGTCGACCCAGAAGGGCGCCCCATTGGGATATTCACCGATGGGGATCTGCGCCGCCTGATCGAACAAAACCGTGACCTCCGCACCCTCATTGCGGCCGACATCATGCACCACAACCCCCACACCTTACCGGCAGATGTGTTGGCTGTTGAGGCCGCAGAAGCCATGGAACAACACCGGATCACCAGCGTGTTGGTGACCGATCCCCAGGGGGTGCTGGTCGGGGCCGTCAACAGCCACGACCTGATGCGGGCCAAGGTGATCTGACATGACCCCCACCCCCGCCATCGTTTTCCCCGCGCCTGTTCTGCTGCGCGCCCAACCGGTTCGGGTTGCTTTTTTCGACGTGGATGGCGTGTTGACAGATGGCGGCCTGCTGTTCACAGAAGGTGGCGAAACCATCAAACGCTTCAACACGCTGGATGGCCACGGTCTGAAAATGCTGCAAAAAGCCGGCATCACCCCAGCCGTCATCACAGGGCGAGACTCACTACCCCTTCGCACACGGCTACAGGCTTTGGGGATTGAACATGTGCGCTATGGAACCGAGGACAAAGCACCCGCAGCCCAGGCCATCTTGGCCGATCTCGGACTGGACTGGTCACAAGCCTGTGCCATGGGGGACGACTGGCCGGATTTGGCGCTGATGTCCCGGTGCGCCCTGGCCGTGGCGCCACCAAACGCCCACACCGAGGTGCTGGCACTGGCACATCACATCACCCAAAAAGCCGGGGGCCACGGCGCGGCCCGAGAATGCTGCGACCTGCTGCTGGTGGCGACAGGCCATTACGCGCCCTATTTGTCGGCAGCACTGGCATGAACACCGCCATCCTGGCATTTCGAGGCCGCCTCTACCGCGTGTGGGACCAAGCGTCCATTTATTTACCCGTGGTATTGATCGGCATATTGGCCATGGGCAGCTACTGGGCGGTTCAAAACACGCCCCCCGCTTTGAGGGCACCCACACCCACAACGGCCAGCCAAGACCCCGACTATTTCATGCGGGATTTTCGCGTGCGCACGTACGACCCAACAGGAGCGCTCAAAAACGAGGTCCAAGGGACAGAAGCCCGGCACTACCCTGGACCCGACACCCTGGAAGTGGACAGGGCCCGCATCCGATCGATCAGCCCATCGGGTCAATTGACCACAGCAAAAGCCGACCGGGTCAGCACCAACAGCGACCAATCGGATTACGTGCTTCAAGGTAACGCGGTGGTCGTCAGAGAGTCTCGCGCACTGACAAGCAAAGAGACACGCCCCCGGGTCGAATTTCAAGGGGAGTACCTGCGCATCAGAACCAATCTAGACCGGGTGGAATCCCATTTGCCCGTTCTATTGATCAGGGGCCAAGACCGCGTCACGGCCGATGAGATGGTCTACGAAGACCGCACCCGTGTTGCCGACCTGAAGGGCGGGGTCAAAGCTGTTCTGGCAGCACGGCGCCTTGCCACGCCCTGAACCAACTGAACGGCCCCGTATAAAAACAAAAACCCCAGGCGCACCTGGGGCTCAGCCAACCGACACCCCTGAGGGTGTCAATGGTTTGGGGTCAGTAACCGCCGCGGCCACCGCCGCCTTCACGGCGACCACCGCCACCGTAAGGGCTGCGGAAACCACCTTCGTTGCCGCCACCAAAACCGCCGCCATCGCGACGGCCACCACCAAAACCACCGGTACGGGGGGGGCGGGCTTCCATGGGGCGGGCTTCGTTGACCACCAAGCTGCGACCACCCAACATTTGGCCATTCATGCCGCTGATGGCGCTCTGTGCTTCGGCATCGCTGCCCATTTCCACAAAGCCAAAACCTTTGGAACGGCCGGTGTCACGCTCCATCATGACTTTGGCGCTGTTGACGTTGCCAAAGGCACCAAAAGCCTGCTGGAGATCATCGTCGCGCACCGTGTAGGGAAGGTTGCCGACGTACAGTTTGTTGCCCATCAAGGGACTCCTAAAAAAACACTGATACAAAAAGCGATGGAGCCCCGGTAGCACAACAAAACTGGTTTGGCCGCTGTGGCGCACGAAACTGCCCGATCACCTGTCACCGTGCGCACTAGCACACGTCTGACGATTATGCGCTCAGTCAACCAAAGTGGGGGTTTTTTTTGCTTCCTCCCTTCACAGAGGGGCCACCGGGCCCACCTTGAAGCATTTATCCCCACCCAGCGGCCCTTAAAACGTATCCAAAAAACAACACGAGAGGGGCTACGGGACCTGGGGCTGGCCTCACCGCAGGACCGGCCCTGGATGCTTTGAATTTATACTCAACACAGCGCCGATTTGAATCCGGATTGCGGGCGCGTAAAAAATGCCGCTAAAGAGGAGACCCCGGTCACGCACCTGTCTCTGATGTCCCTCTGGTATCTGCGGCATGTACAGCGTCACCGGTTTTTTTTTGGATGTTGGCTGGTCCCATTCGCAGGCTCCCCATTGATTGTCACCCCCCAAACCCTCACGTTTGAACACCCTTTGCCTTTGAGCAGTGGTCAAACACTGCCAGGCGGCTACAGCCTGGTCTACGAAACCTACGGCACCCTCAATGAAAACCGCAGCAACGCTGTTTTGATTTGCCACGCGCTGAACGCCTCTCACCATGTGGCCGGTCTGCATGCCGATGCCTCTGGTCAGCCGATCCCACGCAGTGAAGGCTGGTGGGACAACATGATAGGCCCGGGCAAACCAGTGGACACCAACCGCTTTTTTGTGATTGGCGTGAACAACCTGGGATCGTGTTTTGGCTCGACCGGACCTACCCACAAGCGGCCTGGGACCCACCAGGCTTGGGGTGCGGACTTTCCCGTGGTGACCGTCGAGGACTGGGTCAACGCCCAAGCAAGGCTGTTGGATGCGCTGGGCATTTCCACCCTGGCCGCAGTGATGGGCGGCAGCTTGGGTGGCATGCAAACCTTGAGCTGGACCTTGCAACACCCGGACCGTGTGCGACATGCCGTCATTGTGGCCAGCGCGCCCAACCTCACCGCCGAGAACATCGCCTTTAACGAAGTGGCCAGGCGGGCGATTGTCACGGACCCGGACTTTTACGGAGGGCATTACCTCCAGCACAACACGTTGCCACACCGGGGGTTGCGAATCGCGCGCATGATTGGCCACATCACCTACCTGAGCGACGATGTGATGAATGAAAAATTCGGTCGCAAGCTCCGCCCCATCGACCCTGAAGGCAATGCGGACGAGGGCCAAACGCCCGCTCGGGACACCTACCGCTACACCACACAAGACGTCGAGTTCCAAATCGAAAGTTACCTGCGCCACCAAGGCGACAAGTTCAGCAGCTACTTCGATGCCAACACCTACCTGCTCATCACACGCGCGCTGGACTATTTTGACCCCGCCCGCGCACATGGGGGCGACCTCAGTGCAGCCTTGGCCGTGGCCCGTGCACGCTTTTTGTTGGTAAGCTTTACCACCGATTGGCGTTTTTCCCCCGCGCGCAGCCGAGAGATGGTGAAAGCCTTATTGGACAACCAACGCGATGTGAGCTACGCCGAAATCGATGCCCCACACGGGCACGATGCTTTTTTGCTAGAGGACCCCCGGTACCTTGCAGCGATCCGGACCTACTTCGACACCCAAGTCAGCACCACGGGAGGCCGCCCATGACCAGTCACCCCACCTGGGATGCGGTTGCCAAATTGGTTCCCGAAGGCGCTCGGGTTCTGGACCTTGGCTGCGGTGATGGGGCTTTGATGGCCCATTTGAGAGATCGCCGTGGCTGTAGAGGCTACGGGGTTGAAATTGACGACGCCAAAGTACAGGCGTGTCTCAAACGGGGGGTGAATGTGCTCCAGCTCAACCTAGAAGAGGGGCTGGCCATCTTCGAAGACAACAGCTTTGACGTGGTGCTGCAGATCGACACCTTGCAGCATCTGCACAACGCGGAAACCATGCTGCTGGAGACGGCCCGTGTGGGTCGCATCGGCGTGGTGACGTTCCCCAACTTCGCCCACTGGCCCAACCGGCTCAGCGTGGTGTGGGGACGCATGCCAGTGACCAAACGGTTGCCTTACCAGTGGTACAACACCCCCAACATCCGGGTCGGCACCTACAGCGACTTTGAGGTGTTGGCGGAGCGCAATGGCTTGGTGATTGAAGAGGGATTTGGTTTGCACGAAGGCCATGAGGTCAGGCGTTGGCCCAACCTCATGGCCAGCACGGCGG
>JBEBBB010000459.1:0-8671 GCA_041158605.1 Pseudomonadota bacterium | reverse complement strand
ACTACCATCTGCCGTGTTTGGCCCGACACGATGCCGCGGCCGACGCCTTGGCCGAATGCGACTTGTTGCAACGGGTTTGGCCCCAACTGGCCCCAACGAGTCAGAGTTGGCAAGACCTGGACCAGCTGGCTCGAAACCGGCGTTGGTTAACCCGGCTTTGAGGCGAGCCAACCGTCGATCACGTGGGTGACAACCCCGCCTGCCGCTGCCGGTCCTCCACCAACCCCCAAAGGGCCTTTTTGTCAGCATCCGAGCTGCGGCTCCATTGCCGGATTTCTTCCAAACTGCGCCAACAACCCTCACACCATCCCGATACCGGCGACATGCGGCACACGTTCACGCAGGGTGAGGGCACGGTGTGCCCCGGTTTGGGAACCGCAGTGGCAAGGGCCACAAAAGGGCGTGCTGGAGGGGTCGCTGTATCAGACATGGGTGCGGGAGGACAAAACGGGGGATCAATCGGCGGTGACGTCAGCCACGGGCGCTTGTACCAGGGCTTCCAGATCGTGCGGGGCCAACCGGAACACCGCATGGGGGTGGCCCGCGGCAGCCCAGACCTCGTCAAAACGCCACAACAACCGGTCGATCAAGGTCACCGGCGGCACCAGGTGGGCCACCGGCGACACACCCCCTATGCTGAACCCCGTTTGGGCCTTGACAAACTCGGCGTCGGCCCGGCCCAACTTTTGGCCTTCGGCACACACCAAGGCTTGCACCTTTTTGTCGTCCACACGGCGGTCACCGCTGGTGATCACCAAAACCGTGGCCTGATCGGGGTGGCGTTTGAACACAATGCTTTTGGCAATTTGCCCCAGCGCCACACCCAAGGCATCGGCCGCCTCCTGGGCGGTTCGCGCCGAACCGTCCAGCATCCGCGGCCCCTCAGGGTGCCCAGACTGCTGCAAAAACAAGGCAACGCGCTGCACCCCCAAGGGCAGGCTGTGGAGTTCGGATCCGCACATGGGCGGCATTATGCCAAGCGCCGGTTCAGCAGCGCGGTGGCCACCCTGGACTGGGTTTTCCGGCCCAAGGCCTCGCTGATGTAGACCCCCGCGTCCACCAAGGCATCCAAATCGATGCCGGTGTCTATACCCATGCCATGCAGCATGTACACCACATCTTCGGTGGCCACGTTGCCGGTCGCGCCTTTGGCATAAGGGCACCCCCCCAAACCCGCCACCGAGGTGTCGAACTGCCAGACCCCCATCTGCAAGGCCGCCAGCGTGTTGGCCAAAGCCTGCCCATAGGTGTCGTGAAAGTGGCCACTCACATCCTTCACATCAAAGTGGGCCAAGGTGGCGTCAATGGCGCGCTGCACCTTGAGGGGTGTACCCACCCCGATGGTATCGGCCACACCCACATGCTGCACCCCAATGTTTTTCATCAAACGGGCCAAAGCGCCGACTTTTTCGGGCGGAACATCCCCCTCGTACGGGCAGCCCACGGCACAACTCATGGCCCCCCGCACGTGGATGCCCGCTGCCAAAGCGGCATCCACCACGGGTGCAAACCGCTCAATGCTTTCGGCGATCGAGCAATTGATGTTGCGCTGGCTGAAGGCCTCGCTGGCGGCGCCAAACACCACAATTTCATCGGGCCGCGAGGCCAGAGCCGCATCCAACCCTTTCAAATTGGGGGTGAGCACCGAGTAACACACCCCACTGCGCCGCTGCACACCGGCCATCACGGCGGCGTTATCGGCCATTTGTGGCACCCACTTGGGCGACACAAAACTGGTCACCTCGATGTTTTTCAAGCCGGCCGCCTGCAGGCGGTGGACCAGTTCGATCTTGACCGCGGTGGGCACCGGCTGTTTTTCGTTTTGCAGGCCATCACGGGGCCCCACATCAACCAATTTCACCCCTGCGGGCATGTCACGTGTCGTCATCGTGGTCTCCTCGGTGTGCAACTTTCAATAACCCCGGGCGGGATCCACCACACCCCGGATGGGCAAGCCGTGGAACAGCGCCTTCACCTTGCCGGCGATTTGCGCCACACTTTCGTCGCGCAAGGTGCGGGCCGACATGTGGGGTGTCACCGTGATCTTCGGGTGGCGCCAAAATGGGTGATCGGCTGGCAAAGGCTCTTGTCGAAAGACGTCCAAGGTGGCCCCACCCAGGTGGCCCTGGTCCAGCAAATCCAGCAAATCCACGTCCACCAAGTGGGCACCACGCGCCACATTCACCACGTGAGCCCCTGGTGGCAACAAAGCCATGGTGTGGCGATTGAGGATGTCTTGTGTATCAGGGGTCAAGGGCAACAGGTTGACCAGCACCTGGCACCCCGACAAAAACCCCTGCAAGCCCTCGCCAGGTCCCGCAAAAGTCTGCACCCCGGGCCAGGTTTTGGGGGTCCGGCTCCAACCCCGGACCGGGAATTCAAAGCCCTGCAAGGCCTGAACCACCCGCGCACCCAACACACCCAACCCCATCACCCC
This sequence comes from Pseudomonadota bacterium, assembly GCA_041158605.1. Lineage (GTDB taxonomy): Bacteria > Pseudomonadota > Gammaproteobacteria > Burkholderiales > Burkholderiaceae_C > JBEBBB01. The sequence goes on along the minus strand of JBEBBB010000459.1, from coordinate 6,234 downwards.
CACCTGAAAATCCGCTCGGGAACGGGGTTTCTGGAACGCCCAGCGGGCATCCGCCTGGGCCTGGGCGTACACCGGCAGGTCGCGGAAACAACGAACCACGGCCTGGGTCACGTATTCGGCCATCTGCACCGCCATGCCTGCATCGTCCAGGCGAACCACAGGCAAACCGGGGGGCAGGCGCAACTTGAGCAAGCCATCCACCCCCGCACCGATGTTGAACAAGGCCTTCAGCCCGGTTTGTTCGTCGATAAACCGCTGGGGAGGTGACCACACAACGGCCACATCGGCCAGGGGGGCACCTGGCGCCCACAAAAACACCTCGGCATCGGGCAGGGCCGCTGCCAATGCGGTCAACCAGGGTTCGGGCCGGGTGTCGGTACAGCAGAACGTGAGTTTCAAAGGCGTCAGGGAGTCAAGAGAGTTGCAGCAGGGCGGCGCCTTCCGGCACCTGATCCCCCGGAGCGTACAACAAAGCGGTGACCTCACCGGCCTTGGGGGCTACGATGGTGTGTTCCATTTTCATGGCCTCCATCACAGCCAAGGCCTGGCCTGGTTGCACCCGGTCCCCCACCCGCACCAACACCGACACCACTTTGCCCGGCATGGGCGCGGTCAACCCGCCCACTTCGGCTTCTTGGTCGCCCGCATGGGCCAAGGGATCGTTCCACTGCAAGGTGGCAGCGCCTTGGGGGGTGAACACATGCCGCCGGTCCCCGTCGGTGTACACCTGCGCCACACCCCGCTGGCTGCCCCACGTGATGTCCCAACCTTGTGGGTGGGCGGACACCTGCAAAACACCAACCACCGCCGTATCCCCTTCACCCACCACCAAGGACAGGTCACCCGCGTGGCCGTAGGTCAGGGCGGCAGGCACGGGCCCGCTACTGTGTTGCCACACCAAGTGGCGGGTCCAGGTGCTGTGGCTGCGCCAGCCGTCGGTGCGGCTGTAAGGATCGGAACCCGCGCGCTGGCGCTCTGCTGCGACCAGGTGCGCCGTTGCCACCACCACCGCCCACACCGGCCCCACAGGGTCCTGGTCAAACAAGCGATCGGCCTCGCGGGTGATCAAAGCGGTGTCCAGCACCGCACCCGCAAATGAGGGGCTGCGGACCACGTGGCGCAAAAATTGCACATTGGTCGATGGCCCTACCACATGGGTTTGCGCCAATGCCGCGTCCAGCCGGGCCAGCGCCTGCTCGCGGGTGTCGCCGTGGACGATCAGCTTGGCCACCATCGAGTCGTAAAAGGGGCTGATGGTGTCGCCCTCACGCACCCCATCGTCCACGCGTACCGCGCCCACTTCAAAAGCGGTGGCAGTGGGCTTGCGGTAAACCTTGAGACGGCCCGTGGCGGGCAAAAATTGCTTGTCCGGGTTTTCGGCACAAATGCGCGCCTCAATGGCATGCCCCCGCAAGGGTATATCGGCCTGCAACAACGGCAGGCGTTCGCCCGCAGCCACCTGCAACTGCCAGGCCACCAGGTCCAAGCCGGTGATGGCCTCGGTGACAGGGTGCTCCACCTGCAAACGGGTGTTCATTTCCATAAAATAAAAATGCATCTCGGTCGCACCCGCCGCCTCGCGCTGCTCGACAATAAACTCGACCGTGCCCGCTCCCACGTAAGCCACCGCCTTGGCTGCAGCCACAGCCGCCAAACCCATCTGCGCCCTCAACTCGGGGCTCAAACCAGGGGCTGGGGCTTCTTCTAACACCTTCTGGTGCCGGCGCTGCACCGAACAATCGCGCTCGTGCAGGTACACACAGTTGCCATGTGCGTCGCCAAACACCTGGATCTCGATGTGGCGGGGGCGCTGCACGTATTTCTCAATCAACACCGCGCTGTCGCCAAAGCTGTTGCTGGCCTCGCGCTGGCAAGAGGCCAGGGCTGCCGCAAAATCCTCGGCCTTGTCCACCGCCCGCATGCCCTTGCCGCCCCCCCCCGCACTGGCTTTGATGAGCACGGGGTAACCGATGCGGTCGGCCTCTGCTTGGAGCAAAGCGGGGTCTTGGTTCGCACCGTGGTAACCGGGGACCAAAGGCACACCCGCGCGCTCCATCAGTTGTTTGGACTCGGCTTTGAGCCCCATGGCTTTGATCGCCGCCGGCGGGGGCCCGATGAAGACCAGTCCAGCGTCTGCACAGGCCTGCGCAAAATCGTCGTTCTCGCTCAAAAACCCATAACCAGGGTGTATGGCCTGGGCACCGGTGGCTTGCGCCGCTTCAATGATGCGCTCCCAGCGCAAGTAGCTGTCTTTGGGGGCGCTGCCCCCAATGTGCACCGCCTCGTCACAAGCGGCCACATGGGCGGCGCGTGCGTCGGCGTCCGAGTACACCGCCACGGTTTTGACCCCGAGGCGGCGGGCGGTTGCAGCCACCCGACAAGCGATTTCGCCCCGGTTGGCAATCAAGATTTTTTGAAACATGGTGCTGTCCTTAAACGACCCAGTTGGGCTTGCGCTTTTGCAGAAAAGACTGGACCCCTTCGCGACCCTCGGGGGTGGCCCGGATACCGGCGATACCGGCCACGGTTGCGTCGATCAAGGCGGCATCGAGCGGCGCACCCACAACCCGGTGCAACAACCCTTTGCAAGCCCGTTCGGCTTCTGGGCCTGCAGCACACAAGGCGTGAACCCACCCGTCTACCGTGGCATCCAGCGCGTCTGCACCAACGACTTCGTGCACCAAGCCCAGGCGGTGGGCCTCAGCGGCGCCAAACCGCTCGGCGGTCAAAAAATACCGGTGCGAGGCCCGGGCGCCCATGGCGCGGACCACGTAGGGGCTGATGGTGGCGGGAATCAACCCCAACTTCACCTCGGACAAACAAAAACCGGCGGTGTCCACCGCGACCGCCATGTCACAAGCGGCAACCAGACCCATACCACCCGCGTACACATCCCCTTGGATGCGGGCCACCGTGGGTTTGGGGCAAGTAAACAAGGTGTGCAACATGGTGGCCAAAGCCCCGGCGTCTGCCAGGTTCTCGGCATGGCTGTAGTCGGCCATGCGCCTCATCCAATTCAAATCGGCCCCGGCACAAAAGGCCGCACCCTCAGCGGCCAACACGATCACCCGCACCCCCGCATCGGCCCCCAACGCGTGGAAGGCTTGCATGAGTTCGGTGATCACCGTTTCGTTGAAAGCGTTGCGTACCTCGGGGCGGTTGAGGGTGACGGTGGCGCGATGGCCTTGGGTGGTGATGGTCAGGTGTTGCATACCAGGCCTCACATCCGGAACACACCAAACTGGGTGGGTTCCATGGGGGCGTTGAGGCTGGCCGACAAACCCAGGGCCAACACCCGCCGGGTATCGGCGGGGTCGATGATGCCGTCATCCCACAACCGGGCGGTGGCGTAATAGGGATGCCCTTGGTCTTCGTACTGTTGGCGGATAGGGGCCTTGAACGCTTCCTCCTCGCCAGCGCTCCAGACCCCGCCTTTGCCTTCGATGCCATCGCGTTTGACCGTGGCCAACACACTCGCGGCCTGCTCGCCACCCATCACAGAGATGCGGGCGTTGGGCCACATCCACAAAAACCGTGGGCTGTAGGCCCGGCCACACATGCCGTAATTGCCCGCTCCAAAACTGCCCCCAATGATGATGGTGAATTTGGGCACATTGGCGGTGGCCACCGCCGTCACCATTTTGGCGCCATTGCGGGCGATGCCTTCGTTTTCGTACTTGCGCCCCACCATAAAACCGGTGATGTTTTGCAAAAAGACCAAGGGGATCTGGCGCTGACAACACAACTCGATAAAGTGTGCCCCCTTCAGGGCCGACTCACTGAACAAAATACCGTTGTTGGCGATGATGCCCACCGGCATGCCTTCGATGTGGGCAAAACCGCAGACCAGGGTGGTGCCGTAGCGGGGTTTAAAGGCATGAAACTCGCTGCCGTCCACCACGCGGGCAATGACCTCGTGCACATCAAAGGGCTTGCGGCTCGGCTGGCCAGATGGTTCGAGAGGGATGATCCCGTGCAACTCTTGAGAGGGGTACAGCGGTTCGCGAGGTTCGCGCAAAGCAGCTGTGGGTTTGGATGAGCGGTTCAGGTGGCGCACCGCTTCGCGGGCCAGGCTGAGGGCGTGCAAATCGTTTTGTGCCAAGTGGTCTGCCACGCCGCTGAGGCGGGTGTGCACATCCCCCCCACCCAGGTCTTCGGCAGACACCACCTCACCGGTGGCCGCTTTGACCAAAGGTGGGCCGCCCAAAAAAATGGTGCCCTGGTTTTTCACGATGATGGTTTCATCGCTCATGGCGGGCACGTAAGCGCCTCCGGCGGTGCAAGACCCCATCACAACCGCGATCTGAGGGATGCCTTTGGCGCTCATTTGCGCCTGGTTGTAAAAGATGCGCCCGAAGTGGTCGCGGTCGGGAAACACCTCGTCTTGGTTGGGCAAATTGGCCCCCCCGGAGTCGACCAGGTAGATACAGGGTAGGTGGTTCTGCTGGGCCACTTCTTGGGCGCGCAGGTGTTTTTTCACCGTCATGGGGTAATAGGTGCCCCCTTTCACGGTGGCATCGTTACAGACCACCATGCAGTCCACGCCAGACACGCGGCCTATCCCCGCCACCAACCCTGCAGCTGGAGCGTCACCGTTGTACATGTTCAGCGCGGCCAAAGGCGCCAACTCCAGAAATGGAGTGCCGGGGTCCAGCAGCATCTGCACCCGGTCTCGGGGCAAGAGCTTGCCCCGGGCGGTGTGTTTGGCGCGAGCCTGCTCCCCGCCCCCTTTTTCAACCTGGCGCAATTGTTGGCTCAGGTCGTCAACCAGCTGGCGCATGGCTGCGGCGTGGGCTTGAAAATCCGGGGTTCGGGGGTTGATCTGCGTGGACAAAGCGGTCATGGGGGTCTCCGTGGTCCTGCCAGCATACCGCCCCAGCCCACAACCGGGGCGCCAGGCAGGTTGCAAATCCTGCCAACCCACGCGGTCAAAACACCCTGTTCAACCCGCTGCGACCAGCTGGGGCAGGTCGGCCATGTTCTGAAACACGCGGTGCACCCCCAAATCCTCAAACGCCAACCCCTGCCCGGTGGGGTCGTACCCCCACACGGTGGCCCCTGCCGCCAAACCCGCCCGGGCGCCCACCGCGCTGTCTTCGATCACCAAACACCTAGAAGGGGGCACATCCAGGTGGCTGGCGGCGGCCAGGTACACGTCTGGAGCGGGTTTGGTGCGCGCCACCTCATGGCCACTGAAGACCCGCCCCTCAAACGCTGGCGACAACAGACCCACCAAGGCCAACTGCATCTCGATCTTGTAGCGATCGGCGCCCGACGCACAGGCGATGCGCCCTTGCATCAAACGGTGCGCGCCCAGGGCGGCCACATCGGCTCCCGGCACCATGCGCAACGAAGCCTGCAAAGCCTGGTTGCGTTTGGCCATGAACCGGTCCAGCCAATCGGCGGGCAAACGCTGGCCTCGGTCGTGGGCATCGCGGGCCACCGCATCGCGTATGGTGTGTCCGGTGTAACGCGCCACCACCGCCTCCAAGTCCATGCCCCAACCCAGCTCGGACAAAGCCTCGAACAAAACCTGGTTGACGATCGGTTCGCTGTCCACCAGAACACCATCACAATCAAACAACACCGCTTGCCAAGCGCTCACTGCACATCCCCATCCACGTAAAACCACAGACCTGATTCGCGCACAAAACGGCTGCGCTCCTGTAGGCGGTGGCCCCGACCACCCCACCGAGAGCGGGCCACAAACGACACCTCGCCGTGGTCATCGTCCAGCCAACGCTGGGCCCGCACCTCCAACCCCAACCACTTCGTGCCCGGTTCGAGCACCAGGTCTGCAGGGCGGGTACTGGGGTGCCAGGTGGCCAGCAGGTAACCCACGTCTTCCAGGGTGTAGGCGGTGTAACGAGACCGCATCAGCGACTCGGGGTCGGGCGCGGGGGTGGCACCGGGCCCTCGGTAACGGCCACAACAGGCCACCAGAGGCAGCACACGCCCAGCAGCGTTGGTGCGCCCGCAAGGGCAGCCTGCCTTATCCACCGGCTGCCCTCACCTGTACCCGGCAGGCGTCCAGCACCGCCTTCAGTTCATCCACTTTAAAGGGCTTGCTCAGGTAACCCGACATGCCAGCGGCCAAAGCCCTGTCAACATCCTCGCGCATGGCGTTGGCACTCAATCCCACAATTTGGGGGCGGGCACCCGCGGGGTACACCCGGACGATTTCACGGGTCGCCTGCAAACCATCCATCTCGGGCATTTGCACATCCATCAAGA
>JBEBBB010000458.1:0-2710 GCA_041158605.1 Pseudomonadota bacterium | reverse complement strand
GCCTGGCCGAAGACAGCTTCGGCCACGGCGAAGACTGGGTGCTGCAGGCCAACGAGGCCTGGCACGGCTTCGGTGATCTGGCGCCGGGCTTCAACATGCTCGACCCCATCAAGGCCACCATCGTGACCCCGGGCCTGAACATGAAGGGCGATTTCGCCACTTCGGGCATCCCGGCCAGTATCGTGACCAAGTTTTTGGCCGAACACGGTGTGGTGGTCGAAAAAACCGGCCTGTACAGCTTCTTCATCATGTTCACCATCGGCATCACCAAAGGCCGGTGGAACACGCTGTTGACGGCGTTGCAGCAGTTCAAAGACGATTACGACAGAAACCAGCCGATGTGGCGGATTTTGCCGGAGTTCTGCCAAAAACACCGCCGTTACGAACGCATGGGCTTGCGCGACCTGTGCCAGTTTGTGCACGAGATGTACGCCAAGTACGACATCGCCCGCCTGACCACCGACATGTACCTGAGCGACCTGACGCCGGCTATGAAACCGACCGACGCCTACGCCCAGATCGCCCACCGCAACACCGAGCGGGTGCCAGTGGACGAGTTGGAAGGCCGCATCACCACCGCGCTCATCACCCCGTACCCCCCGGGCATCCCGCTGCTGATCCCGGGCGAGGTGTTCAACAAGAAGATCGTGGACTACCTGAAGTTCTCGCGCGAGTTCGCGCTGGCCTGCCCCGGTTTTGAAACCGACATCCACGGCCTGGTGGTGGAAGAGGCGCTGGACGGCAGCAAGCGTTATTTTGCGGACTGCGTGGCTAAATAAGCACTGACTTATTGATGCACCTCAAACCGGGGTGCCATCCCGGGTGAAACAATGGCCTTCAAGCACAGGAGGCGGAAATGTGGTTTCAGCGGTTAACGGCCCTTGGCCCTGCGTTGCGGCGCGGGTTGTGTGGGGTGGGCGTGGGGTTGGGTTTTTTGGTTGGGGAGGCGGCGTGGGCGCAGACCGCACCTTTGCCAGGTGAAGCGCTGGCGCAAGCCCGTTGCGCCGCGTGCCATGGCGCCACAGGCCAAAGCGCAGCACCCGGGTTTCCCCGGTTGGCGGGGCAAAACGCCCGTTACCTGGTCAAACAGCTGCAAGACTTTGGTTCGGGTCGCCGTGACAGCGCCATCATGAAAGAGAAGGTGGCTGGCCTGGCGCCAGGCCAGCTGGAGGCCATCGCCCAGTTTTACCAAGCGCAAAAACCCACCGTCACGCCCGCCAAGGACGCCGGCTTGGCGCAGGTCGGCTCTTTTGTGTACGAGCGGGGCAACCCCCACTCAGGCGTGCCCGCCTGCTTGTCCTGCCATGGCACGGGGGGGCGTGGCACAGCCGCCTTGCCGCGCCTGGCTGGGCAGCACCCCCAATACCTGGTGCGGCAAATGCAGGCTTTTGCGGCCAAACACCGGCAAAACGACGGTGCCATCATGTCGGTGATCGCTGGCCGCCTCACCGCCCTTGAAACCGAAGCGGTGGCCGAGTACCTGGGAGGCCTGCAATGAACACCCCAACACCCACCCGGACCAATCTTGTGCAGCGGCCGCACAGCGGGCGGTTGCGCGCCATGGTGCTGCTGGCGGCCTTGGGCGCTGCCCCGGCGTGGGCCATAGACGCCGCCCAGGTTCCCGACGCCAAACGATCAGCCTCAGGCCTGCACCTGACAGCCATCGAGGCGGCCGCCCTCAAGAAGGCCAACCCGAGCAAGGTGCTGGTGATAGACATACGCTCCCGTGCCGAGGCCATGTACGTGGGCATGGCCACCGCGGTGGACCACTTGGTGCCGTTTTTGGATTTCCCGGAGTTTTGGGAGTGGAGCGACGAGCGGGGTGAGTACCTGCAGCAATCCAACCCACACTTTGTGGCCGATGTTGAAAAACGGCTGGCCCAAGCGGGACTGACCAAAAACGACCCTGTGGTTGTGATGTGCCGCTCGGGGGTGCGCAGCAACAGCGCCGCCGGTTTGTTGGCCCAATATGGCTTCAAACAGGCCTACACGGTCATTGATGGTTTTGAGGGCGACACCGCCAAAGATGGCCCTCAAAAAGGCCAGCGGGTGGTCAATGGCTGGAAAAACGCCCCGCTGCCGTGGGGCTACAAGCTCGACAAAACCAAAATGTACCTCGACCCCCTGTAAGGGGGCCTTGGTCAGGCCTCGGTGGGTTCGGCGATGCCGCCCACCACCTGGCTGAAACCACCATCCACGTAGGTGATTTCAGCGCTGACGCCAGCGGCCAGGTCGCTCATCAAAAAGGCGGCCACGTTGCCCACATCGTCGATAGTGACGTTGCGGCGTATGGGTGAGTTCTCGGCCACCACATTCAAAATTTTGCCAAAGCCCTTGATGCCGCTGGCGGCCAAGGTTTTGATGGGGCCGGCCGAAATGCCGTTGGCCCGCAAACCGCGGCCTTTGGCGCCCAGCGACTCGGCCAGGTAGCGCACGCTGGCTTCCAGGCTGGCTTTGGCCAGGCCCATGGTGTTGTAGTTGGGCACGGTGCGGATGGCGCCCAGGTAGGTCAGGGTCAACAGGGCCGACCGGTCGTTCAGGTAGGGCAGGGCCGCTTTGGCCATGGCGGGGAAGCTGTAGGCGCTGATGTCGTGCGCGATTTTGAAAGCGTCGCGGCTCAAACCGTCCAAAAAATCACCGGCAATGGCTTCGCGGGGGGCGTAGCCTATGCTGTGCACAAACCCGTCAAAAGTGGGCCAGTGGGCCGAAA
>JBEBBB010000457.1:0-4670 GCA_041158605.1 Pseudomonadota bacterium | reverse complement strand
TTCATCAGCGGGAAAAAAATCGCCCCGCCCGTTTTGCGGAAGTCGGGGTGCACGGCGAGGGCCGACACCTCGGCGATTTGCCCTGTCAGGCTGCGGATGCCGTGCAGGTCAAACGCGGTTTGCAGCGGGAAGCCAAACACCCCTTCGCGGATCAGCGAAATGGTGCCCACCACTTGGCCGTCGTACTTGGCGCACAGGGTGGTGGTGGTCGGCAGGGCGTGGTAGGGCGTGACGCGCAACCCGGAGGGGTGGGGCTTCATGAACCCGCTGTCGACGTAAGCGTCGTGCAGCAGCGCAAAACAGGCCTCCAGTTCCTCGCGGGTATCGGCGATTTTGAGAACCAGTTTGCGGTCGGGGTTGTCGTTGCAGTCCACCATCGATCGGTACACCTTGTGCCGGAAGGGCCGGGGTAACAAGGCCACCCCTTGTCGCAAGCCGGTGTGCCAAGCCTTGCGGGCACGGGAGACCCAAGATGTCTGCATTATGTAAGCAAATGTGTGGGGCGCATGCGCCGATCAACGGCCATAAACGTCTTCAAACCGAACGATATCGTCTTCACCCAGGTAAGAGCCCGATTGCACCTCGATCATTTCCAGCGGAATGGCACCGGGATTGACCAAGCGGTGGGTGGTGCCCAGGGGGATGTAGGTGGACTGGTTCTCGGTGACCAAAAAGGTTTCGTCGCCTTTGGTGACCTTGGCGGTGCCACTGACCACTATCCAGTGCTCGGCGCGGTGGTGGTGCATCTGCAGCGACAGGCTGCCGCCGGGTTTAACCACGATGCGTTTGACCTGGAAGCGGCCACCGTTGTCGATGCTGTCGTACCAGCCCCAAGGGCGGTGCACTTTGCGGTGCCACTGGGCCTGGGGTTTGCCGTCTTTTTTGAGCTGGTCAACAATGGCTTTGACGTCTTGTGTGTGGTTTTTATGGGCCACCAACACCGCGTCGTCGGTTTCAACCACGATCAGGTCTTCAACCCCCAAGCAAGCGATCAAGCGCCCTGAACTGTGGGCCAGGGTGTTGCGGCTGTTGTGCAGCAACACGTCCCCTTTGGCCACGTTGCCGTTGGCGTCTTTCGGCAAGATGGACCACAGGGAGTCCCATGCGCCAATATCGGACCAGCCGGCTTGCATGGGCACCACCACGCCGGTGGGCAGCCCCAACGTCCGATCAGCGAGTTTTTCCATGACCGCGTAGTCGATGGAGTCGCTGGGCGAGGCCGCAAAGGCCGCTTTGTTGACCCGCACAAAATCACCGTCGGTCTGGGCGCTTTCCATGGCCTGCTCGCAGGCGTTCAGGATATCGGGGCGGCACACCTCCATGGCCCGCAACCACACCTGAGCCTTGACCATAAACAGGCCACTGTTCCAGAGGTAGGCCCCAGATGCCAGGTAGTCCTGTGCGGTGCCCAGGTCGGGTTTCTCCACAAAACGCGTGATACCCAGGCCCGGAACCGAACCCAGGGGGGAGCCGGTTTGGATGTAGCCATACCCAGTTTCAGGGCGGTCGGGGTTGATACCGAAGGTCACGATGTGGCCCTGGTCGGCACACAAAGCCCCTTTGGCCACGGTGGCGCGAAAAGCCGCCAGGTCCAGTATGGCGTGATCGGCGGGCATCACCAGCAGGATGGGGTCTTGCCCACCCGCGGTGGCGGCCAGGGCCGACAGCGTGAGCGCGGGTGCGGTGTTGCGACCAGTGGGTTCCAAGATGACCTGCCCAGGGCTGCCCATGAGGCGCAGTTGTTCGGCGATCACAAACCGGTACTCTTCGTTGCAGACCACCTGTGGGGGCAGGGTGGTCACGCCTGGGATGTCGCGCGCGCGGGCCACAGTGGCTTGCAACAGCGATTGGTCTTCGACCAGCGGCAATAGCTGTTTGGGGTATTTTTCGCGGGACAGGGGCCACAAACGGGTGCCGGAACCACCGGACAAAACCACGGGTAACAGTTGCATGGTGTGATCTCAGTTGTTCAGTTGCGGTAGCCGTTGGGGTTGTGTTGCTGCCAGCGCCAAGCGTCGGCACACATCTGTTCCAGACCAAATTGCGCTGACCAGCCCAGCAGCTCTTGGGCCAGTGTGGGCTCGGCGTAACAGGCCGCTACATCGCCCGCGCGGCGCGGCGCCACTTGGTAGGGTATCTCATGGCCACAGGCGCGCTCCATGGCCTTGACCATGTCGAGCACGCTGTAGCCTTGGCCTGTGCCCAGGTTCACCTCAAAGCCACCTGGGTGAACTCCCAACCGGTCCAATGCTTTTAAGTGGCCCAACGCCAAATCGACCACGTGGATGTAGTCGCGCACACCGGTGCCGTCTGGCGTGTCGTAGTCATTGCCCCACACGTTCAGGTAGGGCCGTTTACCGATGGCCACTTGGGTTACAAAGGGCAAGAGGTTGTTGGGGATGCCTTGTGGGTCTTCACCGATCAAGCCGCTGGGGTGGGCACCCACGGGGTTGAAGTAGCGAAGAATCGCGATCCGCCAAGCGGGGTTGCTGGTTTGCAACTCGCGCAGCATGTTTTCAATGACCAATTTGGTTTGGCCGTAGGGGTTGGTGGCCGACAAGGGGTGGTCTTCGGTGAGAGGCAGCTTTTGGGGGTTGCCATACACCGTGGCCGACGAACTGAACACCAGTTGGGTGGCACCGGCTGCTTGCATGGCTTCGAGCAAACGCACCGTGCCGACCACGTTGTTGTCGTAATAACGCAGGGGTTGCTCCACCGACTCCCCCACCGCCTTTAACCCCGCAAAGTGGACCACTTGCTGGGCGCCGCTGTCCCGCAAAGCTTGGGTCAAGGCGGCCCCGTCGCGGATGTCGCCCTCCACAAAACGGACCACTTGGCCGGTGATGCGCTCCACGCGGGCCAAGGATTCGGCGCTGGCATTGGAAAGGTTGTCAAAAACAGTGACTTGATGACCCGCTTGGAGCAACTCCACGCAGGTGTGCGAGCCGATGTAGCCCGCCCCTCCGGTGACAAAAATCATGTTGGTTTTCCCTCGGATGCGCAGCAGCACCGCCCTGCGCCCTTATCATGTGTATCGATTACATTCTGGCACAGTTCCACGTCCTACCAAGGGGGTTTCATGACCATACTGGTCACCGGCGGTGCCGGTTTTATAGGCAGCAATTTTGTGTTGGATTGGTTGGCCTCGGGTGGTGAGCCGGTGGTCAACCTCGACAAGCTGACCTATGCGGGCAATCTGCACAACCTGGCAAACGTGGCCCAACACCGGGGCCACCATTTTGTGCAGGGCGACATGGGCGACCGCGCCTTGGTGGACCGCTTGCTGGCCGAGCACCAACCGCGAGCGGTGGTCAACTTCGCGGCCGAAAGCCATGTGGACCGGTCCATCCATGGCCCCGAAGACTTTATCCAGACCAACGTGGTAGGTACCTTCCGTTTGCTGGAAGCGGTGCGGGCTTACTGGGGCGCCTTGCCCGAGGCCGAGCGATCAGCGTTCCGGTTTTTGCACGTGAGCACCGATGAGGTTTACGGTACCTTGAGCCCCACGGACGCGCCGTTTGCCGAAGACAACCGCTACGAGCCCAACAGCCCCTACAGTGCCAGCAAGGCGGCCAGCGACCACCTGGTGCGGGCCTGGCACCACACCTATGGGCTGCCGGTGCTCACCACCAATTGCAGCAACAACTACGGGCCTTACCACTTCCCCGAAAAACTCATCCCCTTGTTGATTGTGAACGCACTGGCGGGCAAACCGTTGCCGGTGTACGGCGATGGCCAACAGATTCGGGATTGGTTGTACGTCAAAGACCACTGCAGCGCGATCCGGCGTGTATTGGAGGCAGGGCGCTTGGGCGAGACCTACAACGTGGGAGGCTGGAACGAAAAGGCCAACCTCGAGATCGTGCACACCGTTTGTGAATTGTTGGACGGCTGGCAGCCCCGGGCCGACGGCCAGAGTTACAAGGCCCAAATCACCTTCGTGACCGATCGCCCGGGCCATGACCGGCGGTATGCGATCGACGCGCGCAAGATCGAGAGCGAGTTGGGTTGGCGCCCAGCCGAGACCTTCGACACCGGTATCCGCAAAACCGTGCGCTGGTACCTGGACCATCCCGAGTGGGTGGCGCAGGTGCAAAGCGGAGCCTACCGCGATTGGGTCAACAAACAGTACGCGGGCGCTGCGGCATGAACACACCGGTGATCCTGCTGTTGGGCTGCAACGGGCAGGTGGGCTGGGAGCTGCAGCGCAGCTTGGCTCCGTTGGGCGAGGTGGTGGCGCTGGACCGGCGCGGTGTTGTGCGAGACGCGCAGCCCTTGTGTGGTGACCTGACCGATTTGGGTGGCTTGGCCCGCACTGTGCAGGTGCTGCGCCCACAGGTGGTGGTCAACGCCGCAGCCCACACCGCCGTGGACAAGGCGGAGAGCGAACCCGAGCTGGCCCACCGCATCAACGCCGAGGCCCCGGGTGTGTTGGCCCGCGAGGCGCAGGCACTGGGGGCCTGGCTGGTGCACTACAGCACCGATTACGTGTTCGATGGCCAAGGCGACGCCCCATGGGGGGTGGACGCGCCCACCGGGCCTTTGGGTGTGTATGGCCGCAGCAAGTTGGCGGGAGAAGAGGCGGTCCGCCAGGCGTGTGAGCGCCACCTCTTGTTGCGCACCAGCTGGGTGTACGCTGCGCGTGGGGGAAATTTCGCCAAAACCATGTT
>JBEBBB010000456.1:0-3564 GCA_041158605.1 Pseudomonadota bacterium | reverse complement strand
GGCCTGATCGCCCGCGAAATGGAGCGTGTGGATTCGGGCTACCGGACGATGCTCAGTGTGCAGTCCAGCTTGGTCATGCTGCCCATCTACGCGTTTGGCAGCGAAGAGCAACGGGAGCGTTACCTGCCGCGTTTGGCTACTGGCGAATGGATCGGTTGTTTTGGCCTGACCGAGCCCGACAGCGGCTCGGACCCCGCGAGCATGGCCACCCGCGCGGTCCGGGTGCCAGGGGGGTACCACCTGACGGGCGCCAAAATGTGGATCACCAACAGCCCTTTGGCCGATGTGTTTGTGGTGTGGGCCAAGTTGGCGGCGGACGGCGACGGTCGGGACGAGATCCGCGGTTTTGTGCTTGAACGGGGCTGGAAAGGCTTGAGCACACCCGAGATCCCAGGCAAGGTGGGCATGCGCACATCGGTCACCGGTCAGATCGTGATGGACCAGGTGTTTGTGCCAGAGGGCCAGCTGCTGCCTGGTGTCAAGGGGTTGAAAGGGCCATTCACATGCCTGGACAGCGCGCGTTACGGCATCGCTTGGGGGGCGTTGGGCGCCGCCGAGGACTGCTGGCACCGGGCCCGGCAGTACACGTTGGACAGGCGACAGTTCGGTCGACCGCTGGCGGCCAACCAGTTGGTGCAAAAGAAGCTGGCCGACATGCAAACGGAAATCGCGTTGGGTCTGTTGGCGTGTTTGCGGTTTGGCCGCATGAAAGACGCCGGTACCGCATCGGTTGAGCTGACCAGCATGCTCAAGCGCAACAGCTGTGGCAAGGCCTTGGACATCGCCCGCGTGGCCCGGGACATGCACGGCGGCAACGGCATCAGCGACGAATACGGTGTCGCCCGCCACCTGGTGAACCTGGAGGTGGTCAACACCTACGAGGGCACACACGACATCCACGCGTTGATCTTGGGTCGCGCGCTAACCGGCCTGCAGGCTTTCGCATCATGAGCCCTGAGACCCAAGCCCCCAGTGGCGCTTTGTCGCACCTCAAGGTGCTGGACTTGTCGCGTGTGTTGGCCGGCCCGTGGGCCAGCCAGATGTTGGCTGACATGGGGGCCGACGTCATCAAAATTGAGCACCCAGACCGGGGTGATGACACCCGCGCTTGGGGCCCTCCTTATTGGCGCGACCCCGCAGGCGACGGGGTGGAGTCGGCCTATTTTTTGTGCGCCAACCGGAACAAAAAGTCAGTGGCGTTGGACATGGCCACCCCTGAGGGCCAGCGCCTGATCCGGGAACTGGCCCTCCAATCCGATGTGTTGATTGAGAACTTCAAAGTGGGTGGCCTGGCCAAGTATGGCCTGGACTACGCGACCTTGAGCGCCTTGAACCCCAGGTTGGTGTACTGCTCGATCACAGGGTTTGGCCAGACTGGGCCCTACGCACAGCGACCAGGCTACGACTTCATGGTGCAGGGCATGGGCGGTCTGATGAGCCTGACCGGGGTGCCCGACGGTGACGAGGGCGCTGGACCCATGAAGGTGGGCGTGGCGTTGACCGATGTGCTCACAGGCCTTCACGCGGTGGTGGGGGTTCTGGCGGCGTTGGCTTGGCGGGCGCAATCGGGGCTGGGCCAATGGGTTGACCTGGCCTTGTTGGATGTGCAGGTGTCGTGCCTGGCCAATCAGGCCTTGAACTACCTGGTAACGGGCGAGTCCCCTAGCCGCTTGGGCAACGCCCACCCCAGCATCGTGCCTTACCAATCGTTTCCAACCGCCGATGGTGAAATCATTTTGGCTGTTGGCAACGACAGCCAGTTTGCCGCCTTTTGCCATGTGGCGGGCCGTCCCGAATGGGCGGTCGATCCCCGGTTTGTGACGAACGCAGCGCGTGTGGCGAACCGCAAGACCCTGGTACCGCTGCTGCGGCAAACCACCGTGCACCGCACCACAGATGCGTGGATTCTGGCGCTGGAGGCGGCCAATGTGCCTTGTGGCCCTATCAACACGTTGGCGCAGGTGTTCGCCGATCCCCACGTGCAGGCCAGGGGCTTGCGCCTGGACCTGCCCCATGGTGTGTCGGGCACCGCGCCCGGCGTGGCCAGTCCCTTGCGTTTTTCCCGGACGCCTGTGCAATACCGGTGGGCGGCCCCGCCTTTGGGGGCCCACACCGAGGTGGTTTTGTCCACATTGACCCCCCAAACCCCCCAAACCCCCCAGGCCGCAGAGGCGTTTTCAACGCCGCAACGGGCTGGTAACGTGTGACCGTTTTAACGTTTTTTAACCGAAAGAACCACCATGAAACTGTTGTCTTTTGAGCACCAAGGCCGCTCCTCGTGGGGCGCCGTTGTGGGCGAACACGTGGCCGACTTGGGCCGCGCCTACCCGCAATACCCCACGCTGCAATCCTACATCGCTGCCGGTCGCACACCCCATGCCGCTGCCGACGCCGCGACCGTTTCGGCCGACCTGCCTTTGGCGGCCATCCGTTTCCTGCCGGTGATCCCGCAGCCTGAAAAAATCATTTGTGCCATCCGCAACTACCATGACCACCACCGCGAGGTGGTGGCGGCAGGCCTGGACCGCGAGTTGTCCGCTTTTCCACCCATCTTTTTGCGCGTTTGGCGCTCACAAGTGGCCCATGACCAACCCATCTTGCGCCCCCACTGCTCGGACTCGCTGGACTGGGAGGGCGAGCTGGCCGTGGTGATCGGCAAGCCCGGTCGCAACATCCCTGAAAACCAGGCCCACGAGCACATCGCGGGTTACTCCATTTACAACGACGCCAGTATCCGGGAGTGGCAGTTCCATGCCAAAGCCATCGCAGCCGGGAAAAACTTTGAGTCCACCGGTGCGTTCGGCCCCTGGATGGTGACCGCGGATGAGATCGCACCTAACCGCTCCCTCAAGCTCTTGACGCGCCTGAGTGGCGAGCTGATGCAGTCCACCACCACCGATGACATGATCTTTTCGGTGGCGCAACAAATCGCCTACGCCTCCACCATTTTCACCCTGGTCCCTGGTGACGTGATCGTCACTGGCACCCCAGGTGGCGTGGGCTGGAGCAAAAAGCCACCCCGCTTCATGGTCCCAGGCGACGTGGTCGAGGTCGAGATCGAAGGCATCGGCGTGTTGCGCAACACCGTTGAACAAGCGCCGCTTTGAGCGGTTCCAACCCCAACAGGAGACAAACGATGAAAAAACCCGCTTCCGCGCTGTTGGCGGCCGGCCTTGTGCTGCTCTCGCCTTGGTTGTGGCCCAACGCCGCCACAGCCCAGACCTACCCCGACCGACCGGTGCGTGTGATGCACGGGTTTGCCGCAGGCGGCAACGCCGATGCCGTGGCCCGGTTGGTGGCGGCCGAAATGGCCAAGGGCCTGGGACAACCGTTGGTTGTTGAGCCCAAAGCCGGGGCTGGCGGCACCATCGCGGCCGCCACGGTGGCGTCGGCCAAGCCCGATGGCTACAACCTGCTGTTGGCCACCGGGGGGCATGCGATCGCCGGTGTGCTTTATGACAAGCTGCCCTACGACACCGCGAAATCGTTTGTGCCCGTGTCGGCACTGACCTCGTTTCCTTTTTTGGTGGTGGTCAACGCGGCCAGCCCTTACAACAACCTGGG
>JBEBBB010000455.1:0-4207 GCA_041158605.1 Pseudomonadota bacterium | reverse complement strand
ACGCTGCCCTTGTAGACCATGCCGCCCAGGCTGATCACGCCGACTTCGGTGGTGCCACCACCGATGTCCACCACCATGGAGCCCGACGCCTCGGAAACCGGCAGGCCGGCACCAATGGCGGCTGCCATGGGTTCCTCAATCAAGTAAACCTCGGAAGCGCCTGCGCCCAAGGCGCTTTCGCGGATGGCGCGGCGCTCCACTTGGGTCGAGCCACAAGGCACACAAATGATGATACGCGGGCTCGGCTTGAGCATGGAGCGCGGGTGCACCATTTTGATGAACTGTTTGAGCATTTGCTCGGTGACCGTGAAATCGGCGATCACGCCGTCTTTCATAGGGCGGATGGCCTCGATGTTGCCGGGCACCTTGCCCAGCATGGCCTTGGCCTCGTGGCCCACGGCTTGGATGGTTTTTTTGCCTTGGGGGCCGCCTTCGTGGCGGATGGAGACCACCGAGGGCTCGTCGAGGACGATGCCTTTGTTGCGGACGTAGATCAGGGTGTTGGCGGTGCCCAAATCGATGGCCAGGTCGGTGGAGAAGTGCCGACGAAACGCTTCGAACATGTTGAAAATCCTGTGCGGCCAACCCGCTGATGGCTGGCGGGGTTGGCCCTGAAAATGGGGGCTGGAGCGATAAAGGGTTCTTGGGCGCGGTAAAACAGGGGGTTTGGTGGCTGTCCCGCCTATGTTCCGCGCCAAACACGGGATAATACCGCATGGGCTGTGCATAACTGTCTGTCAGCGCACGGTTTATTTGGTTTTTACACCTGGTTGCATAACCTCTACACCCCCCGGCTTGGGGTTTTTCCATGGCACTGACTTTGCAAGACATTGGGCGCATCGCCCACCTCGCCAGGCTGCAGATCGACGACGCCCAGGCGTCGCGCCTGCAAGGCCAGCTGAATGGTTTTTTTGACACCGTTGAACAAATGAAAGCGGTAGACACCACCGGCGTGGAGCCGCTGGCCCACCCCACCGCCGTCATGGACCAGGTGGCCCTGCGCCTGCGCCCCGATGTGGCGTCCGAAACCAACCAGCGCGAGGCCAACCAACGCAGCGCCCCTGCCGTGGAGCGCGGCCTGTTTTTGGTACCCAAGGTGATCGAATGAACGCAGACCTGCACCATTGGGATGTGGCCACCCTGGCCCAAAAATTGGCGCAGCGCGAGGTGTCCAGTGTGGAGGCCACCCAGCACCTGCTGGCCCGCGCGCAACAGCACCAAGCCCTCGGGGCGTACTTGGCCCTAGACGAAAGCGCCAGCCTGGCCCAGGCCCGAGCGGCCGACCAGCGTTTGGCGGCCGGTGAACAAGGCCCTTTGCTGGGTGTGCCCTTGGCCCACAAAGACATTTTCGTCACCCGCGACTTCCCCACCACCGCAGGCTCGCGCATGTTGGCCGGTTACCGCAGCCCCTTTGATGCGACCGTGGTGTCCAAATTGGCAGCAGCGGGCACCGTGACCCTGGGCAAACTCAACTGTGACGAGTTCGCCATGGGCTCTGGGAACGACAAGTCGGCGTATGGCCCGGCACACAACCCCTGGGACACCCAGCGGGTGCCTGGCGGCTCATCGGGTGGATCGGCCGTGGCGGTGGCCGCCCGGTTGGCACCAGCGGCCACTGGCACCGACACCGGCGGCTCCATCCGACAGCCCGCAGCGTTCTGTGGCATCACCGGTATCAAGCCCACCTACGGACGGTGCTCGCGTTACGGCATGGTGGCCTACGCCTCCAGCCTGGACCAGGCCGGCCCCATGGCACGCAGCGCACGCGACTGCGCCTTGTTGCTCACCGCGATGGCCGGGCCCGACCTGGACCGCGACTCCACCTCTTTGGACCGCCCCTCAGAAGACTACAGCCGTGGCCTGGAACAGCCCGTCGCGGGTGGCTCGGCGGGCCGCCCTTTGGCTGGGTTGCGCATAGGGGTGCCCCGGGAGTTTTTTGGCGAGGGTTGTGGCGCCGATGTGATGGCCGCCACCCAAGCCGCGTTGGCTGAGTGCGAAAAGTTGGGGGCCACTCTGGTGGAGGTCTCCTTGCCGCGCACCCAGCTGTCCATCCCCGTTTACTACATCATCGCCCCGGCGGAGGCCAGCTCCAACCTGAGCCGTTTTGATGGAGTCAAGTTTGGCCACCGCGCGGCCCAGCACGGCGACCTGCTTGACATGTACAAACGCTCCCGCAGCGAGGGGTTTGGTGCCGAGGTGCAGCGCCGCATCATGGTGGGCACTTATGTGTTGAGCCACGGGTATTACGACGCCTATTACATCAAAGCCCAACAAATCCGCCGCTTGATCGCCCAGGACTTCCAGGCTGCCTTTGCCCAGTGCGACGTGATCGCCGGGCCGGTGGCTCCCAGTGTCGCCTGGCGGATCGGCGACAACGCCGATGACCCGCTCAAAGACTACCTGGCCGACATCTACACCCTGCCAGCCTCTTTGTCGGGCTTGCCCGGCATGAGTGTGCCCGTGGGGTTTGGCGCCGACCACATGCCCGTGGGTTTGCAGCTGATCGGCAACTACTTTGACGAGGCGCGCCTGCTGGCGGCCGCCCACCATTTCCAGGTGGCCACCGATTGGCACACCCGCGCCCCGGAGGCCTGCGCATGAGCACGACCGCATCCTTGTTGGTCCACGGTTACGAGGTGGTGATCGGCTTCGAAACCCACGCCCAGCTTTCGACCCAGAGCAAAATTTTCAGCCGCGCACCGGTGGCGTTTGGGGCCGAACCCAACACCCAGGCCTGTGCTGTGGACCTGGCCTTGCCCGGTACCCTGCCGGTGATGAACCGCGGGGCTGTGGAGCGCGCCATCCGTTTTGGTTTGGCGGTTGGGGCCCACGTGGCCGAGCGCAGCGTGTTCGCCCGCAAGAACTACTTTTACCCCGACCTGCCCAAGGGTTACCAGATCAGCCAGTTCGAGATTCCGGTGGTGCAGGGCGGCGAGGTGTCGTTTTACCTGGGTGACGAGAAAAAAACCGTGCGTCTGGTGCGGGCTCACCTGGAAGAAGACGCGGGCAAGTCGCTGCACGAGGACTTTGTGGGCCAGAGTGGTATCGACCTGAACCGTGCTGGCACGCCCTTGCTGGAAATCGTGACCGAGCCCGACATCCGCTCCAGCGCCGAGGCCGTGGCCTACGCCAAAGAGCTGCACAAAATCGTGACCTGGATCGGCATTTGCGACGGCAACATGCAGGAGGGCTCCTTCCGCTGCGACGCCAACGTCTCGGTGCGCAAACCGGGGGCGCCTTTGGGCACCCGCCGCGAGATCAAAAACCTCAACAGCTTTCGCTTCATGCAGCAGGCGATTGACTTTGAGGTGCGCTGGCAGATCGAACAAATCGAAGACGGTTACGCGATCGAGCAGGCCACCGTGCTGTTCGACCCGGATACCGGCGAAACCCGCGCCATGCGCACCAAAGAGGATGCGGCCGATTACCGCTACTTCCCCGACCCCGACCTGCCCCCGCTGGTGGTGGACCGGGAGTGGGTGGCGCAGGTGCAAGCGGGCATGCCCGAGTTGCCCCGGGCCCAAGCCGACCGTTTTGTGCGCGATTTTGGTTTGCCCGATTACGACGCCACCACCCTGACGCAAAGCCCCGCCATGGCCGCTTATTTCGAAGCGGCGGCCCAGGTGTGTGGCCAGGCCAAAATGGCCAGCAACTGGGTGATGGGCGAGGTGTCGCGCCGTCTCAACGCCAGTGAGTTGGACATCACCCTAAGCCCGGTGTCGCCCCAGCAGCTGGGTGCCCTGTTGCAGCGGGTGGCCGATCAAACCGTGAGCAACAACGCCGCCAAACAGGTGTTTGACGCCCTGTGGGCTGGCGAGGCCCCGGCTGGCGAGCCCTTGGCGCAAATAGACGCCGTGGTTGAAGCCAAAGGCCTGAAACAGATGAACGACAGCGGCGCCCTGACCGCCATCATCGACGAGGTTCTGGCCGCCAACGAAAAGAACGTGGCCGAGTACCGCGCCGGGAAGGACAAGGCGTTTAACGCGCTGGTTGGCCAAGTCATGAAGGCCAGCAAAGGCAAGGCCAACCCGGCCCAGGTCAACGAGGCCCTGAAAGCCCGTTTGGGCTGATCGCCCTTTTGGATCCTTCCCAGCCGGTCAGCGTTTGACCGGTTGGGCCCAAAGCCCACGCAAACGTTGCAACTCTTCGTCGAAACGGGCATTGATGCGGTCTTTTTCGACCTGCTGTTCGGCCAGCCGCCGCGCCT
>JBEBBB010000454.1:0-3045 GCA_041158605.1 Pseudomonadota bacterium | reverse complement strand
CCTCATCACCCTCATGAAAGGCCAACCCCTGGCCTACAACAAAGACAACCAGGAAGACAAAGAGCCGCTGTTCGACACCGTTGACACCCTCAAAGACACGCTGCGCATCTTTGCCGAAATGATCGGCGGGCAACTGAATGCCGAGACCGGCCAAAAAGAAGGCGGCATCACCGTCAACGCCGCATCCATGAGGGCCGCGGCCCAAAAGGGCTACGCCACCGCCACCGACCTGGCCGACTACATGGTGAAAAAAGGCCTGCCCTTCCGCGACGCCCACGAGGCCGTGGCCCACGCCGTGAAAACCGCCCAAGCCAAAGGCGTGGACCTGAGCGAGCTGAGCCTGGCCGAGCTGCAAGCCTTCAACCCCGCCATTGCGGCCGACGTGTTCGAGTGCCTGAGCCTGGAAGGCAGCCTGAATGCCCGCAACACCCTGGGCGGCACCGCGCCCGAACAGGTGCGCGTGCAGTTGGCGCGGCACCGCAAGCGCTTGGGGGCGTAAAGGCCTTGGCGGGGTAGGCCCCCCGCCAATGTCGCTCAGCGAACGTCGGTGATGCGGGTGGGCAAATCCCACGCCCCGCCCGGGGACACGAGCTTGCACAGGCCCGAGGTGGCCGAACGGGTGTGGACATACCCCGACGCCGTCCAAGTCCATTCGTCGTAAGTCAGGCAATCGCCCAAACCCCGGCCTTTATGCTGCGCCAAGATGGTGTTTTCCACCCGGTCGGTGCCGTTGGTGGTGACCAGCACCGGGTCGTAAGGGGGCTGGGTGTTCACCACCCAAAACCCCGAGCCTGCGTTGTAAGCCGCCCTCCAACAGGTGCCCGACACCAACATGCGGGTGGGGGTGAGGCGCACGGCCGTCCACTCGCCGGGTTCGGCCTCAGGGCCGACCAGGTGGGGGCAATCGTCTGGTTTCACGGTTTGGCGCAAGGCCACCTGCAAAGCCTTGCCTTGGCGGGCCACAAACCGGTCGTCGCCCGCTTGCGGTTTGGCCAACGGCACGGTGCGCACCACGGGCATGGGCCGCTCGGCCGGCACCGTGTCTTCGCTTTTGGCCCCGGGTTTGACCAGGGCGCCAGGGGTGCCCAACCGGCCTTGGAATTCGTCCATCTTCAGCAACACCGCCGCCGCCCCGCGGTCGGACAGGCGCCACACCTGCTCGCCCAAGGCCAGTTCAATGGCCGCCGTTTTGGGCAAGACACCCAGCACAACCGCCACCTGGCGGGCCGACAGCTCGCCGGTGCGGGAGGTCTTGTCCACCGGCACCACCCCATGCGCTTGCCCGTTGACACGCAGCACGGGCTTCAGCGGTGAAGGCAGGTGGGCGAGCGCGGGGTTCGGGTCGCCGTATTCGCCCAGCATCAGTTGCCCGGTCACCGGTTGGCGGGGCCCAGCCTTGCGTGTGAGCAGCAAGGAGACCGCCGCCTCGTCGCCATCGGCCTGGTAACCCGCCGCCTTGCAGGCGCGGGTGTTGTCGCAGGCCAGCTCCCAGTCGTGGTGGTTGAACCCCAAACCCTCGGTGGCGGTACCGGCTGCTTGTACCGGTGCGCCACACAAAACCGCCACGGCACACACCGCCCAACCCCATGCCCAAGCGTTCATTGGCCAGCCCCTTTCAGCGCTTGCGCCACCCACCCGGCCAAACGGCTGTGGGGGTGCACCAGTTCGTCCACCACCGTGAAGTGGTTCAGACCCGGCAGCGCCTCGGCCACGGGCGCAGCGGTGGGGCCCCAGGCCAGTTGCAGCAGGGTGTTTTGGCGCAAAAACTCGTCGCTTTCGTCACCGCCCACCACGGTGGTCAGCGTGCCGCCGGTGTGTGGGTTGTGAATGGGGCTTTGGGCGTGGGCCTCCTCGGGCGTGAGGCCCAGGTCAGCCAGAAACGGGGCTTGGCGGATGGGCTCCAGGTCGAACAGACCGCTGATGGACACGCCGTGCTGCACCGGTTGCTCGGGCAACCCGAGGGTGGGCCAGTGGGTGCTCAATAACATGCCCACCAAATGCCCGCCCGCTGAGTGGCCCACCGCCGTCAGGCGCTGCGGGTTGCCGCCGTGGGCGGCCATGTGCCGCCACACCCAGGCCACGGCCTGCTGCATTTGGGCGGTGATGGTGCTGACACGCACCGCTGGGCACAGCGCGTAATTGGGAATGACCACCACCGCCCCAGGCCCCATCACCGCATTCACCCAAGGCAGGGCGATGAAGCTGTGGTCGGCCTTGTCCAGCGCACGCCAGAAGCCGCCGTGCACAAACAGCAGCACGGGCCAGCCGCCCTCGGGCGGGGTGGCGTGGGCGGGGGGCGTGAAGATGTCCAGCGTTTGCGCGGCGGCGGCCAGGCTGGGGTCGGCCATGTAGGGCACGTCCAGCACGGCTTGGCCGGTGGCCAGCAGTTGCGCCCGCGCGGTGGCCGAATCGGCGGCCCAGCGTTGCAGGTGTTGCAGGGCCTCGGGCACGCGGGCGCGGTTGTTGTATTGCGCGTCGAGCCACTGTGGCGAACCGGTTTGCATGCTCATACCCCCAGGTAACGGTGCCACAGCGACGGGTCGGCGGCGAGTTGGGCCGAATCACCGTGCCAGGCCACGCGGCCTTTTTCCAGCACGGTGTGGCGGTCGGCCAGCGGGATGAGGCGCTGGATGTATTTGTCAATCACCAGAATGGTTTGCCCCTGGGCGCGCAACGCGTCCAGGCAGCGCCAGATGTCTTCGCGCACCAGCGGGGCCAGGCCTTCGGTGGCCTCGTCCAGGATCAACAGGTGCGGGTTGGTCATGAGGGCGCGGCCAATGGCCAGCATTTGCTGCTCGCCGCCCGAGAGCTGGTTGCCCATGTGGTGGGCACGCTCGGCCAGGCGGGGAAACAGGTGGTGCACGCGCTCCAGCGTCCAGGGGGTGCTGCCCGGGCTCAAGCGTTCGCGCCGGTTGGCGGCAAAGGCCAGCAGGTTTTCGCGCACGGAGAGGTTGGGGAAAATCTGCCGCCCCTCGGGCACCACGGCCAGGCCCATGCGGGCGATGCGGTCGGGCGCCAGGCCGTTGATGCGCTCGCCCAAAAACC
>JBEBBB010000453.1:0-4311 GCA_041158605.1 Pseudomonadota bacterium | reverse complement strand
GGGTTTGCTTGCGCCGTGGGGTGTTCAAGGGGTCAATCGCGCCAGCCTGTGGCTGGCGGGTGGGTGTGAGTGGTGAAAGGCCACGTAAATGGGGTCGGGTGTCAGCGTGCTGGCGTTGCTTTTGTACAGTTTCACGAGGGCGCTGACCAGGTCAGCGGCGGGCGTGTGAAGGGCTGCAAACTGATCGGCTTGGTATTCATCGCGGCGCGAGCCTGCGGCCATCAACGGTGTGGTGAAAAAAACCAGCAATGGCAGCGTCAGCATGAACAGCACCAACGCCAACGCGCTGTTCGACCCCATGAGGTTGGGCTCCACACCCAACCCCACATAAAACCAAGTCTGCCCAGACAGCCACCCCAGCAGCGCAAAGGCCCCCAACGTGATCATTGCCATGGCCCACAAGCGCTTGCGCAGGTGCTGGTGGTGAAAATGCCCCAACTCGTGGGCCAACACGGCTTCCAGTTCGGCGGGACTGAGTTGCGCCAACAAGGTGTCGTAAAACACCACCCGCTTGGCTTTGCCCAAGCCGGTGAAGTAGGCATTGGCGTGCGCGCTGCGGCGGCCACCGTCCATCACGAAAAACCCGCTGGGCTGAAAGCCGCAGCGGACCATCAACGCCGCCACGCGTTCCCGCAAAGAGGCGTCGTCCAGGGGTTTGAAGGTGTTGAAAAGGGGCGCGATGAACGTGGGGAACACCCACATCATCAACACGCTGAAGGCCATGTATGCCCCCCAGGCCCAAAGCCACCAGCCCTGGCCCGCGGCACCCATCAACCACAGCACCAGGGCGGCCATGGGCAGGCCCACGGCCAGCGCCACGGCCGCGCCCTTGAGGCCATCTGACAGCCACTGGCCGGGTGTTGAGCGGTTGAAGCCGAAGTGCTGCTCCACCCCAAACGTGCGGTACCAAGCCAGAGGCAAATCCAGCAAGGCACCCACGGCACCAAACGCCACGACCAGTGCCAGCTGTTGGGCAAGCCCAGGTGTCCACCAGGTGAGCAACCACTGGTTCAGTGCATTCAAGCCCCCCAACACCGTCCAGCCCAGCAGCAAGGCGGTTTGCAGCGCGGTGTCTGCGGTCTCCAATCGGGCTTTGGCCAGCGTGTAATCGGCTGCTTTGTGGTGGGTGGGTTCATCGACCACGCGTTGAAACGCTTCGGGCACTTGGGCGCGGTGTTGCGCCACGTGGCGAATCTGGCGGTGCAGCAGCCACGTTTTGGTGAGAAAGACGGCCACCAACAGCGTGGCGAAGCCTTGGGTGAGCAAATCTGCGGCGTCGAACATGGCGCGAGTCTACCGGGGCGCACCCGCGGCCGGGGTGTGGGGGCTATCGGTGAAAATCGAGGGCATGACACGTGTTGCCCCCCCGTTCCCGCCGCCCACCGAACCCACACCTGCAGACGCCGTTGCCACGCTGGCCAAAAGCGATTTGAATCTCGTGTGGTTGGACTGCGAAATGAGCGGCTTGGACCCTGAAAAAGAGTTTTTGCTGGAAATTGCCATTGTGGTCACAGGGCCCCACCTCACACCGCGCATTGAGGGGCCGGTGCTGGTCATTCACCAGCCCGACAGCGTGCTCAACGCCATGGACGCCTGGAACAAAGGCACCCATGGCCGCAGCGGGTTGGTGGACAAAGTGAAAGCCAGCACGCTCACCGAGGCCGAGGCTGAAAAGCAACTGCTGGCGTTTGTGTCCCGTTACGTGCCCAAAAACGTGGCCCCGGTGTGCGGCAACACCGTGCACCAAGACCGCCGTTTTCTGGTGAAGTACATGCCGAAGCTGGACGCTTTTTTCCACTACCGCTGCCTGGATGTCAGCACGCTCAAAGAGTTGTCACGCCGCTGGCGGCCCGAGGTGTACAAACAATTCAAAAAGAAGCAGCGCCACACAGCGTTGGCCGATGTCCATGAATCCATTGACGAATTGGCGCACTACCGCACCCATTTTTTGAACCTTATGGCGCCGACCGTTGCAGCGTCGTCCCCACACACCGCACAACCATGAATTTGCAAGACATTTTGTTTTCCCAAGGGTTCGGCACCCGCCGTGTGTGCGCCGGTTTGGTTCAGCAGGGGCTGGTGACGGTGAACGGGCAGCTCTGCAAAGACACTTTGGCGGAGTTCGACACCGAGGGCTTGAATTTCACGGTGCAAGGCACCCCGTGGCCGTTTCAAGAACGCGCCTACCTGATGCTGCACAAGCCGTCTGGGTATGAGTGCTCGCAAAAGCCCGGCATGCACCCCAGCATTTACACGCTGTTGCCCGGGCCTTTGCGCATGCGTGGCGGCGGCGCCGCTGCGGGTGTGCAGGCCGTGGGGCGGCTCGACCAGGACACCACAGGGCTGCTGCTGCTGAGCGACGATGGCAAGTTCATCCACCGCATGAGTTCACCCCGTCACCACGTGCCCAAGCTTTACGAGGTGACCACCAAGCACCCGCTCGATGCCGATCAAGTGGCGCGGCTGCTGGCCGGCGTGGTGCTGGACGACAGCCCTGTGCCCGTTCGCGCGGCAGCTGCAACTGAGGCGGGCAGCCATTTGCTGCACCTCACCCTCACCGAGGGCAAATACCACCAAGTCAAGCGCATGCTGGCGGCAGTGGGCAACCGGGTGGAGGCATTGCACCGCGCGTCCATCGGCAGCATCCGTTTGGATGCTGACGTGTTGCCCAGCGGCCAGTGGCGGTGGCTGACCAGCCAAGAGGTCAGCGCGTTGTACGGCCCTCAAAGCGCTGCGCTGGCTTGAGCCCGCCCGTGCGGGGGCGGTTTGGGCGCTCAACGGATGGATGTATGCTGAAGCCATGGGTCTGATTTTTGATGCCTTTTGGCGCGCTGCCGTGTATTGCCTGCACCCGCGGGTGATTGCGCTGTCGTTCCTGCCGCTTTTGCTGTTGGTGGCGTTGTCGTTTGGGCTTGGTTACTTTTTTTGGGAGGCCTCGGTGACTTGGGTCACCGACTGGCTCCAGACCAACGCGCTGGTGTCCACCGCCCTGGGTTGGCTGGACTCGGTGGGAGCCGGTGCCCTTCGGGGGGTTGTGGGGCCACTCATTGTGCTGACGTTGGCCACGCCCGCCGTGGTCATGCTGTCGCTGCTGCTGGTGGCGCTCCTGATGACCCCCGCCATGGTGTCGTTGGTGGCGGAGCGCCGTTTTCCAGGGCTGGAGCGCAAACAAGGCGCCTCTTGGTTGAGCAGCCTGTTTTGGTCTTTGGCCTCCACGGTGCTGGCGTTGTTGGCCATGCTGGCGTCGTTGCCTTTGTGGTTGATTCCCCCCTTGGTCATGGTGTTACCCCCGCTGATCTGGGGCTGGCTGACGTACCGCGTGTTTGCCTACGACGCCTTGGCCGACCACGCCAGTGCCGACGAGCGCAAGCGGCTGTTTGCGCAACACCGTCACCAGTTTTTGGTGGTGGGGGTGTTGTCGGGCTATCTGGGGGCTTTGCCCAGCCTGCTTTGGGCGTCGGGTGCCATGTTCATTGCCATGGCGCCAGTGCTGGTGCCCCTTGCCATTTGGGTCTACACCTTGGTGTTTGCGTTTTCATCGCTGTGGTTTGCCCACTTTGCGTTGGCTGCGCTGGCCAAGGACCGTGCCCAAACGACTGTGCCGCCGCCCCCGCCTGGGGCCACGTCAGCGCCCCCGGTGGTGCTGGCCGAGGACGTGGTCCTGCTGCCCCCCGATGTGTCCCCTCCCCGAATTTCTTGAGTGCCTGCCGTGTCTATTTCCAAACCTCCCGTTTTTGGTGCATTGATTCTGGGTGATGAGATTTTGTCGGGCCGCCGCAGCGACAAGCACCTGCCCCAGCTCATTGAAATGTTGCAGGTGCGTGGGCTGGGCCTGGCCTATGCCCACGTGCTGGGCGACGACCCCGTGCGCATCACCCAGCAGCTGAAGCACTTGTTTGCCACGGCCGACGTGGTGTTCTCGTTTGGCGGTATCGGTGCCACACCGGACGATCACACCCGCCAGTGCGCCGCCGCTGCCCTGGGGCAGCCGTTGGCGCTGCACCCCGGTGCGCGTGAATTGATCAACCAGCGCATGCAAGAGCTGGCGATTCAGCAGGGCAAACCGTTTGACCCCGATCACCCCGACAACCAACACCGCCTGAACATGGGGGTGTTTCCAGTGTCTGCCACGCTCATCCACAACCCCTACAACAAGATCCCAGGTTTTTCCTGTTCAGGGGAGGGCGGCGGGCGGGTTCACTTCGTGCCAGGGTTCCCCGTCATGGCTTGGCCCATGGTGGCCGCGGTGCTGGACAGTGAATATGCCCAGTGGTTTGCCCCAGGGGCTTGGGTGGAAAAATCGGTGGTGGT
>JBEBBB010000452.1:0-4762 GCA_041158605.1 Pseudomonadota bacterium | reverse complement strand
TGTTTGTGGAGTCCGGCGGCGACAACCTGGCCGCCACCTTCAGCCCCGAGCTGAGCGACCTCACCATTTACGTGATCGACGTGGCCGCTGGCGAAAAAATCCCCCGCAAAGGCGGCCCCGGTATCACGAAAAGTGACCTCTTCGTGATCAACAAAACCGACCTGGCCCCCCATGTGGGCGCTGATTTGACCGTGATGGAAGCCGACACCATCCGCATGCGCACCAACGCGCAAGGCCTGAAGCCGTTTGTGATGACCAACCTGAAAACCAACACTGGGCTGGCCGAAGTGATTGCTTTCATTGAAAAGCGGGGGATGCTGGCAGCCGGTTGAAGCGTTATCAAAGCGCTACTGCACCTCGTGCCAATTCACCCACTGCAACCCCACCACCCGCGCAAATTCACGCACATTGCGCGTCACCAGCGTGGCTTGATGGCGCAGCGCTGTGGCCGCAATCAGCGTGTCGTGGGGGCCAATCGGTGTGCCTGCCGCCTCCAACTCGGCACGCAGGCGTGCGGCGATGGCGGCGCACTCGCTGTCAAAAGGCAGCATTTGCATGGGGCGCAGCAATTGCGCCAATGCAGCCAGGCGTGGGGCTGATGCCGCAGATGGCAAGCGCTGCAAGCCGTAGCGCAACTCATATTCCACGATGGCAGGCACGCCCAGTTCGGCAGGGCGTAGCGCTTGAAGCTGGGGCACCACCGCCGGGTCGCCCCTGAAGTAGTAGCTGATGGTGTTGCTGTCAAGCACCAGCATGCCTAAAACCCCAGCCGAGGCGCATCGACAGCCAGTGCACCGGGGCCATCGGCATCGCACAAGGGAAAGTCGGAAAAGCACCCAGCCAATTCCAAGCAGTCCTGCGGCCATTCATGGGCGGCGTATTTGCGAATGATGTCGGCCACCCAACGGCTTTTAGACAGCCCGTGTGCCTTGGCAGCTTGGTCCACCAGCGCCTGGGTGGCATCGTCAAGGTATAGGGTTATTTGGGACATGTTGTCACCTCCGTTCAGATGAAAAACAAGTATATGTCCAAGTATATTAGAGCGCGCCAGGCGGTGCCTGACGCGTTGGGTGGCGGTGAGGGGCACGGCGGTCAACCCGGGGTGACCACGACCACTGCCAGTTAAACAATCGCAGGCTGGACCAGCCAGCACAAAGGTGCACGCGAGCCTTGGTGGACAATAGAGGGTTTCCCGCACCGTCCCTCCAACCCACTGCCCCTGCGAGCCCGTCCATGTCTGACGCTTCTCCTTCCATGATCTCCGTCGAGAAAATCGGCGGCACGTCCATGTCCGCTTTTGGCGATGTGCTGCGGCACATCATGTTGCACGACAAGTCGCGCATCAACGGCCGCATTTACGTGGTGTCGGCCTACTCGGGCGTGACCAACCAGCTGCTGGAACACAAGAAGACAGGCGAGCGCGGCATTTACGCCCTGTTCGCCGAGGGCAAGGGTTACCAAGACGCCCTGGCGGGCCTGGCCACCAGCCTGAAAAAACTCAACGCCGGTTTTGCCGACCTGGGCTTGCCCCTGGACGTGGCCGATGCCTTCATCGACCGCCGCATTGCACAGGCCCGCGAGTACCTGGGGGCCATGCACCACGTGCTGGCCAGCGGCTACTTGGACCGCAAAGACGTGTTGCTGGCGGCGCGCGAGGTTCTGGCCTCCATTGGCGAGTCGCACAGCGCGTTCAACTCGGTGGAAATTCTGAAGGCCAACGGTGTGCCGGCCATCCTGATGGACCTGGCCGGTTTTGACGACAACGAGGCCTGGACCATTGACGAGCGCATTGCCAACAGTTTCAAAGGCCTGGACCTGGCGAACAACGTCATCGTGGCCACCGGCTACACCAAGGGCACCGAAGGCATCATGCGCGAGTTTGACCGCGGCTACTCTGAAGTGACCTTCAGCAAAATTGCCGTGGAAGTGCGCCCCGCCGAGGCGGTGATTCACAAAGAATTCCACCTGTCGTCTGCCGACCCCAACCTGGTGGGCCTGGAAAACGCCGTGATTGTGGGCGCCACCAACTACGACGTGGCCGACCAACTGGCCGACGTGGGCATGGAAGCCATCCACCCCAAGGCCGCCAAGCCCATGGAGCTGGCCAGCATCCCGATCCGCTTGAAAAACACCTTCGAGCCCGACCACCCCGGCACCCTCATCACCAAAGACTTTGTGGGCGAACGCGCCCGGGTTGAAATCGTGACCGGCACCGACAAGGTGACCCTGGTGGAAATTCACGACCCCAGCATGGTGGGCACGGTGGGCTTCGACGCCAGCCTGATGGCCATCTTCACCAAACACAACATCAGCTACATCCTGAAGGCCACCAACGCCAACTCGATTGCCCACCTGGTGTGGGACCACCAGGTGACGCCCGAGCTGGTGGCCGAGCTGGAAGCGCAGTACCAGGTGGTGACGGTCAAGCCCAACGCCATTGTGTGTGCCATTGGCTCCAACATCAGCATCCCTGGCGTGCTGGCCAAGGCCGCACAGGCGCTGGCCAATGCGGGCGTGAACGTGAACTGCGTGTCGCAAACCCTGCGGCAAGTGAACATGCAGTTTGTGATTGAGCGCGAAGACTACAAAACCGCGATCAAAGCACTGAACATGGCGCTGTGCGTGAACTCCGGTACACCGGTGCCCAGCGCCTGACAGGCATTGCCCCTGTGCACCATGCAAAAGGCCCGCACCAGCGGGCCTTTTTTTGTTGCCGGGGCGCGGCGCCTGCTCAGGTGGGCTGGGCCAGCAGCGGCCCATTGGACGGCGTGCAGCTGTAACGCCCCACGGTGCGAATGGTTTGCAGCTCATCGGCCACCACCAGTTTGCGCTCGCCGATGAGGCGAAGCTCGCGTTGGGTGGGCTCGTACTGGGTGACCATCCACACGTGCGGGCCATCGGTTCTGAAGCGCTGGTACCCGTCGGTGGAAGGCGTGGTGTCCAGCGTGTGCGACTTCACGTACATGCGCCCATCGCCCATGCGGGCGCTCAGGCGGATGGCGTAGGGCATTTTTTGCTGCATGTCCAAGGCCCCAGGGCCACGGTCGATCACGGTGGACACACTTTCGGTGCCCGCGCACACCAGGTTTTCATCCCAAGGGGTCACAGACGACCCACAGCCGACCGTCACAGCGGTCACCGTGGGCAGCACCAGCAAACGGGTCAACAAGAACAGGCGGGCGGCGGGGGTGTGGGGCGTTGAGACGTTCATGGGGCTTGGCAAAGGGCAGATGTGCCCGTGTTGTAGCCCCCTCAGATGAACGACAGATTAACCCGCTCAGTACTGGGTGTCGGGCAAGTCCACCACCAACCCGTCCAAAGAGTCAGTCAGTGTGATCTGACAAGCCAGGCGGCTGTTGGGTTGGCGGGCGGCGGCGGCAAAGTCCAGCATGTTGTCCTCATCGGGCCCCATGGCGGGCAGTTTGCCCAACCAGGGCTCGCGCACCATCACGTGGCAGGTGGCGCAAGTCAGGCTGCCACCGCAATCGGCGGCCACGCCGTCCACGTTGCCGGCCTGGGCGGCATGCATCAGGCTTTTGCCGGGTTTGACGCTGACCTGGGCAGAGCCAGGGTCTGCGGGGTTGTGGTGGGCAACAAAGTGAACGGTGATCATGTCGGTCAACGGGGTGTGGGGGTCAATAACGGCCGCAATCAAAAGCGGCTGAAGTACTCGCGGCGCTCGAAATCCAACCGGTCTTCGGCCTGGGCGTGGCGCTGGCATTCTGACTGCTTGATGCGGGTGAAGTAACGCACCCAGTCTTCGCCCAGCCCGGCGGTGAGGGCTTGGTCGGTGGCCAAGGCCTCCAGGGCAAGGGGCAAGCTCGTGGGCAGGGACTTGCCGGGGTCACCACCAGCGGCATAGGGCGACTCGGTGGCCACGGGTGGCACCAGCCCACGTTCCAGCCCATCCAGTCCCGCATGCACCTGCGCGGCCATGTACAGGTAGGGGTTGGCGGCGGGCTCGCCCAGGCGGTTTTCGATGCGGGTGGCCGTATCCCCCGCACCACCCACCACGCGCAGCATGGCACCCCGGTTGTCGGCCCCCCACACGGCCGCGTGCGGCGCCAGCGCGTTGGGCTGAAAGCGGCCAAAGCCGTTCACCGTGGGCGCACACAGCGCCGTCATGCCTTGGGCATGGGCCAGCAACCCGGCCAGCCAGGCGCTGCCGGTGTCTGACAGGGTGTGGGTGGCATTCAGCGGCGTGGTGCCCGGTGCAGGCTCTGTGCGCACAAAGGTGTTGGCCCCAGTGGCCAGGTTCACCACCGACTGGTGCAAGTGCCAGCCGCTGGACATGATGTGTGCAAACGGGGGCCGGCACATGAAGGTGGCGTGGTAGCCCGCGCGGCGCAGCGCCTGGCGCACGCCGCTGCGAAAACTCACCATGTTGTCGGCAGCGGTCAACGCGTCGGTGGCGGCAAACACGGCCTCCACCTGGCTGGGGCCCAGTTCAATTTCCAGCGAGGTCAGCGGCAAACCCAACGCCTGCGCCGTGTGCTGCACGATGCGCAGGGGCTCGTCGGCCATGTCTGCCCAGCCTTCGGACAGCATGTTGAAGCCGGGGTGAATCAGGCTCACCGCCGGGGGCAGTCCTGGCCACTGGGCCAACTCGGGGTCCAGGTCAAACCCGTGCTGTGTGTCTTTGAGGCGGTAGATGTGAAACTCCACCTCCAGCCCACACACCAGGCCCAAGCCGCGCTCGGCCAAGCGGGCCAGCGCGGCTTGCAACACGCGCCGCGTGTCCAGTGCGACGGGTCTGCCGTCT
>JBEBBB010000451.1:0-6911 GCA_041158605.1 Pseudomonadota bacterium | reverse complement strand
TCCGAAGAAGGGGTGGCTTTGATGTGCCTGGCCGAGGCGCTGCTGCGCATACCCGACGCCGGCACCCGCGATGCCCTGATCCGCGACAAGATCGGCCGGGGCCAATGGCAGTCGCACCTGAGCAAAAGCCCGTCCTTGTTTGTGAACGCGGCCACATGGGGTTTGTTGATCACCGGGCGGCTGGTGGCCACACACAGCGAATCGGGTCTGGGTGCAGCCCTGGGGCGGTTGGTGGCCACCGGCGGCGCCCCACTGGTGCGCAAGGGTGTGGACATGGCCATGCGCCTGATGGGTGAACAATTTGTGACCGGTGAAACCATTGCAGAAGCCCTGCAACGCGCCGAACGCCGTGAATCCCAGGGGTTTGCCTACTCGTTTGACATGTTGGGCGAAGCGGCCTTGACCGCCCAGGACGCCGCCCGCTACCTGCGCGACTACGAAACGGCCATACAAGCCATCGGTGTGGCCTCTGCCGGGCGGGGCGTCTACCGGGGGCCCGGTATCTCCATCAAGTTGTCGGCGCTGCACCCCCGTTACAGCCGTGCTCAGCAGGCCCGTGTGCAGGCGGAGTTGTACCCGGTGCTGTTGCGTTTGTGTGCACTGGCACAACGCCACCAGATCGGTCTGAACATCGATGCCGAAGAGGCCGACCGTTTGGAGCTGTCTCTCGATTTGTTGGAGCGTTTGTGTTTTGAGCCGCAGTTGCAAGGGTGGCTGGGCCTGGGTTTTGTGATCCAGGCGTATCAGAAGCGCTGCCCCGCCGTGATCACCTATTTGGTGGACCTGGCCCGCCGCAGCCACCGGCGGCTGATGGTGCGTTTGGTCAAGGGCGCCTATTGGGACACCGAGATCAAACGCGCCCAGGTGGACGGCCACACCGGCTACCCTGTGTACACCCGCAAAGCCCACACCGATGTGTCTTACATCGCTTGTGCGCGCCAGCTGTTGGCCGCACCCGATGCGGTGTACCCGCAGTTTGCGACCCACAACGCCCACACCCTGGCCACCATCTACCACCTGGCAGGCCCTGACCGATACCACCCGGAGCAGTACGAGTTCCAATGCCTGCACGGTATGGGCGAGCCCCTGTACGAACAGGTGGTAGGCCCCGAAAGTGGTGGCGGCTTGAACCGACCCTGCCGGATTTACGCGCCTGTGGGCACCCACGAAACCCTGCTGGCTTACCTGGTTCGGCGGTTGCTGGAAAACGGCGCCAACACCTCGTTTGTGAACCAGATGGCCGACCCCCACTGGCCCATCGAGCGTTTGGTTCAAGACCCTGTGGCCTTGGTGGACCTCTGCGCGCAGCAAGAAGGCACGGTCGGCTTGCCCCACCCAGACATCCCTTTGCCCGCAGCCCTGTACGGGGCCGATCGCGTGAACGCCCAGGGTTGGGACTTGGCCAACGAAAACACACTCAGCGGCTTGGCCCAGGCCTGGTCCATGCACAGGGACAAAACCTGGACAGCCGGTCCCCTGCTGGCCCCTGGAGCAGATGGGGCGGACAGCGCAGATGGGGCCCACACCCCAGCCACCGACCCGGTGCTCAACCCCGCCCACCGTGGCGACGTGGTGGGCCATTGGCGTACCGCCACCCCAGCCGAGGTCGAACACGCGGTGGAACAGGCCATGCGCGGCGCCCCCTCATGGGCCCACACCCCCCCAGCCCAACGTGCCCAGTGCCTGCGCTTGGCAGCCACTCAGCTGGAGGCCGACACCCCTTTGTTGATCAGCCTGCTGGTCCGCGAAGCTGGCAAAACCACCGCCAATGCGGTGGCCGAGGTCCGCGAGGCGGTGGATTTTTTGCGCTACTACGCCGCCCAAATCGCAACCGGTTTTGACCCCAGCGACCACATCCCACTTGGGCCGGTGGTGTGCATCAGCCCCTGGAACTTCCCCCTGGCGATTTTTATCGGGCAGGTCTCGGCCGCGCTGGCGGCGGGCAATGTGGTGTTGGCCAAACCCGCAGAAGCCACCCCTTTGGTCGCCGCGCACGCGGTGCGGGTGTTGTGGGCGGCGGGCGTGCCCCACAACGCCTTGCAGCTGCTGCCCGGCGCAGGGCCCGTGGTCGGGGCCCAGTTGGTGGCCCATCCAGCGGTACAAGGGGTGTTGTTCACCGGGTCCACCGGTGTGGCCAGAAGCCTGCAAGCGGCGCTGGTGGGGCGCCTGACGTCGCGGGGATCGGCCGTGCCCTTGATCGCTGAAACCGGTGGGCAAAACGCGATGCTGGTCGATTCTTCAGCCCTGGTTGAACAGGTGGTGGCCGATGTGGTGGCATCGGCTTTTGACAGCGCAGGCCAGCGGTGCTCGGCCTTGCGGGTTTTGTGCGTACAAGCGGAGGTGGCCGACCGTGTGCTGGACATGTTGCTGGGCGCCATGGCGGAATTACAAGTGGGCAACCCTGCGGTGCTGGCGGCAGATGTGGGGCCAGTGATCGATGCCAGGGCCCAAACCACCATCCAACGCCACATCAACACCATGCGGGCCCAAGGCCACGCGGTGCACCAAGCGGGGCGGGTGTTGTCAACCTCCACAGGTGCCCCCTACAACCCCCTGGAGCAGGGTGCGTTTGTCTGGCCCACGGTGGTGGAGATAGACCACGTGTCGCAACTGGGAGCTGAGGTTTTTGGACCGGTTCTGCACCTGCTGCGGTACCAGCGCCAAGACCTGCCCGACCTGTTGCAACAGATCAACGCCACGGGGTATGGCCTGACCATGGGTGTGCACACGCGCATCGACGAAACCGTCGATCTGGTGCAGCAAAACACCCATGCCGGCAACCTGTACGTGAACCGCAACATGGTGGGAGCGGTGGTGGGGGTGCAGCCCTTTGGTGGCGAGGGGCTCTCGGGTACCGGGCCCAAAGCCGGTGGGCCGTTGTACCTGTACCGGCTGCTGGCGCACAAACCACCCATCGCGTGGGTACCCACCATGGCCATCAACCGTGAGAGCACCGTGCTGACAGGCCCCACCGGGGAACGCAACACCTACCACCTGGTGCCCCGCAAGCGGGTGTTGTGCTTGGCTAACCGACCCAGTGACCGGCTCGCGCAACTGGCTGCAGTTCGTGCGGTGGGTGGAGAGGCCATCGTGTCGACGGTTCAAGACTGGACCCAAACCGGGGCTTTTTTTGACGCGGTGCTGCTGCATGGCAGCCCCGACGAACTGGCCCAGGTGCAGCGACACCTGGCCGGGCGGCCTGGCCCGGTGGTGGCGGTGGAGCGGCTGGAACCCGGCGACACGGCCATACCGCTGGAGCGTTTGGTGGTGGAACGGGCGGTCAGTGTCAACACGGCCGCGGCGGGAGGTAACGCCTCGCTGATGACCCTGGTCTAGGGGGCGCTTCAGGTGCTGACCCGGTTGCGCCCCGCCCGTTTGGCGGTGTAAACCGCTTGGTCGGCGCGTTTGAGCAGGTCGTCAATGGTGTTGTCGCTCCCGATCAGCTCGGCCACACCTATCGATGCGGTGTAGTGTATGGACGAGCCATCGGCCAGGGTCGCGGGCGTCTGGGCCAACCGTGTGCGCAACCGTTCGGCGGTTTGAAGGGCTGCCGGCAACGCCGTGTTGGGCATCAGCACCACAAACTCTTCGCCGCCAAAACGGGCGGTGATGTCGATGTCCCGCAACGCGGTGGACAACAGGTGGCTGAAGGCCCGCAGCACATCGTCGCCACCACCGTGCCCGTGGGTGTCGTTGATGCGTTTGAAATGGTCCAGGTCGAGCGCCATCGCGCACAGCGGTGTAGAGCCCCGCTTGGTGCGGGCCAACTCGTGTTGGGCTTGGTCATAAAAATCACGTCGGTTGCGCAAGCCGGTCAGGGGATCGAAGCGGGCCATTTGTTCAAGCTGGGCTTCTAGTTTTTTGCGATCGGTGATGTCAAAGACCGAACTGCGGCTCATCAGGTGCTCACCTTGGGCACCCCTAACGGACGTGGCATTGAGCAGAAACACCCGGGTGCTGCCGTCGCGGTGCTGGACCTCCAACTCCAAATCGTGCACCTGGCCCTGCGCCAAGTAGCGGGGAAAGTGTTCGGCAAACACCGCCCGGCCTTTCTGGCTCAACAGCATGGTGTAGTGTTGGCCCAGCACCTCCTCGCGGCTGTAGCCCAACCAGCGCAACTCGGTGTCGTTGATTTGCACCACCAGTCCTTCGCTGTTGACAGAGTGGTAGCCGCAAGGAGCGTTGTTGTAGAGGTCCACCACTTCATCGCGTTGTTCGATGGCGTCATCGAGCTGTCCACTGGTCTGGCGCTGGTGCTCCCGGACCTCACCCACCTGGGCGATCAGCCGGTTGAAATCGGTGACCGTGGTATTGACCGAAGTTGTTGGGTAGGTGCCCGAAACCGCCAGTGCCAACCCCCCTGCTTGGCGGGCCAGGTGGTTGGCCAGCCATTGGGACAGGCCAAAGGCCACCAGGGTCCACAACCCGCCGACCAACGTGAGTTTGATTGCCGCATCGGTCAACGGCTCGTTGAGGTCGGCGGTGGGCACGGCGACACCCACATACCAATCCCCTCCAAAAATAGGCCGCAACTGCCGGGTGGATGGCATACCGTCCAGCGTGAGCCCTTGGCTGGGCTTGGTGTTGCCGCGCCGCATGTCTTGTACCAGCGGATCGGGCACCTTCTGCCCGATAAAAGCCTCCGGGTTGTGGGTGCGGGCCAGCAAGACCCCTTCGCGGTCGATGATGCCTGCCACCCATTCCACCGGCAACCCACTGTTGTCCAACACATGGTTGACGGTATCGGTGAGGATGATGGCACGCAACGCATGGCTGGTCTGGCCATTGCGCACCAAGGGCACGGTGACGGCCACCAGGTTGTTGGGACTGACAGGGGCCTTAAACGGGCCCGACACATTGGGTTTGCCAGTCCGGATGGCTTCATCAACCAACTCTGGGTGGTGAGCAGGGAACAACAGGTCGCCGTAGGGCACCGAACTCAAAAACAACACGTGGCCTTTGGTATCCACCAACGTAACCGCCCGCACGCCGCTGTTGCTGGCGACCGCCCGGCGAGCGTCTGCGTACAGCTCGGCCCAATGGCCTTTTTGGGCGGCATCGCTGGCTCCCAAGGTGTTCAGCACCACCACCGCCCTGTCCAGCCGCTCGTTGACCAAACGGGCCACGTGGCGGGTTTTGGCATCCAGGTCGAGCAGCACCTGCTGGCGCATTTGCTGGTGGGCGTCCAGCACCGCGTACACCCCAAACAACAGGGCTGGCAGCATGGCCCCCAACGACAGGACAAACAGCCACGCGCGAAGGCTGAGAGCTGGGCGGAGCGGGGCATTCATGGCTGGGTGGGCTTTGTGGCGGGTGTCAACGCCCTTGGAACACGGGTGTCCGTTTTTCGGCAAACGCCCGGCGGCCTTCGGCAAAATCCGCGCTTTGCGCCGAGGCGGTTTCCCGCGCACGCAAGGTGGCCGCGTCGTACACGCCAGCCGCTATCTCATTGAGCGACTGCTTGGTGGTTTGGGCCGCCAGGGGCGCCAGGGCAACCACATCGGTCACCAAGGCCTGCACCGTGTGACCGAACGCGTTGGCATCAACCAAGGCTTCCAGACACCCTGTCTGCCACAGCTGTTCGGCGGTGAAAGGGCGGCCGGTCAGGAATGCGCGTTTCGCCGCCGACAAACCCAAGCGCGCCACGTAACGCTGCAGGCCGCTGGGGTAATAGTGCAGGCCCAGCGCGGTGGCGGGCATGCGGAACTCAATGCCTTGCAGGGCCACCCGCAGGTCACAGGCCAGCACCAGGTCGGTGGCGCCGCCGTACACGCTGCCGTTCAAGGCACAGATGGTGATGGGGCGCAGGGCCGCCAAGGCCTCGGGCACGGGTTCAAAGCCGGTGGAGGCCTGGGCGTTGCCCTCAAACCCACCCAGGTCGTACCCGGCACAAAACACCGGGCGCGGTTGGCCCTCGGTGTTGGCCGTGAGCACCACCACTCGCACGGTTGGGTCGGCGTTCAGCCGATCAAAATGGGCCAGCAGGGTTTGCAAGTCCTGGTTTTCCAGCCGGTTGCGGTGGGCGTGGCGGTTCAGCGTGATGGTAGCCACACCGTGGGGGGTGGTCACCAGGGTGGGGGTGGATGGGGCTGTGGGCATGGGCAGATTGTGCCCAAAGCCCACGCCCTGTGACCGGGTTAACCGAAGTGAAACGCCGACAGCGTGGTCTCCATCACCCGGTCAGAAAACACCTTGGCGCCCGCGTCGGCACCGGCCGCACCCGCCACCACCATCAGGGGCAGCAGGTGTTCTTCGGCCCGTGGCGGGTGGCACAAGCGGGCGCCAGGGGCTTGGGTCCAATTGGCCAACGCTGTGTCGCGCTCGGTGGGCGGGGCTTCGACGGCCCCGGTCAGCCACGCGTCAAACGTGTCCGAGATGGGGCCGAAGCGCGGGTCGCCATAACCGCGCATGTTGTGGAAGCTCATGCCACTGCCCACGATCAGCACACCCTCGTCCCGCAGGCCTTGCAAGGCACGCCCCACCGCCAGGTGGGCTCCAGCGTCCATGGACGACAACAAAGACAGCTGCACCACGGGGATCTGGGCCTGGGGGAACATGAGCAGCAGGGGGATGAACATGCCGTGGTCAAAACCCCGGCTGGCATCCCCTTTGGCTGGCACCCCGGCCGCGCCCAGCAGCGCCAGGATGCGGTCGGCCAAGGCCGGTTCGCCCGGCGCTGGGTATTGCAGTTCGTAGGTGTGGGGGGGGAAACCGTAATAGTCGTAGATCAGCCCGGGTTGTGTGCCGGCGGTCACCGTGGCCTCGGGCTCCAACCAATGGGCCGACACCATGACGATGGCCTTGGGGGCGTGGGGCAGGTCAGCAGCCACACCGCGCAGGTAGGCCGCCATGCGGTCCCAAGCGTCTTTCGGGTCCCAGTCCATGAAAAAGCAGGGTCCGCCCCCGTGGGG
>JBEBBB010000450.1:0-4063 GCA_041158605.1 Pseudomonadota bacterium | reverse complement strand
ACCGCTGCCGCTGCAGCTCCACCAATTGGGGGACCAGCGGCTGGGCCTGTTGGGCCAAGGTGCGGAGTTGGGTGGTGCGCTCCTGCAGCATCTCGGCCAGCCGCTTGCCCTCGCGGGCGCGTGCCGCTGCAAACGCCTTCAGGACGCTGCGGGCCAGCGTGGTCAGTTGATCGCTGGTGTTGGTGGGCGCTGCTGTGTTTTTGGACAGCCAGCTCAGCGTTTCCGAAACCGAGAGGCCACGCGCATCGGGCAGCCACGTGTGTACCTGGTCTTGCAGGCCCAGCAATTTTTGGAGTTCCAGGGGTGAAGGCGGGCGCAGGCCGCCATCGTTGCGGCCTTCAATCCAGGCCCGCACCTCCACCTTGCCGCGGCGCAGTTGGCCGGTGATCAGCTCCCGCAACACGGGTTCTGCGGCCCGGAGCTCGTCCGACAGGCGAAAACCCAGGTCCAGAAAACGGCTGTTGACCGAGCGTATTTCCAGGCCCAAAGTGGGGCCGGTTTCTGCGCCAGACAAGGTTTGTTGACCTGTGGCATAACCGGTCATGCTGTAAACTGGCATTCGAACATCTCGCAGTCTGTTTGCAACGGGATTGTGGTTGTTGCAAAACCCCCCATTATGTCAAAGACCAAGCCCGCACCACTGCCGCCAGACACACTCATAGGCGGGTACCGCATCATCCGCAAAGTGGCTGCGGGGGGCTTTGGTGTGGTTTACCTGGCCGAAGACAACGCGGGCCAAAAAGTGGCTCTCAAGGAGTACCTGCCCGCTGCTTTGGCCACCCGGCAATCGGGCCATTTGTTGCCCGTGGTTCACCCCGACAAACTGTCCCTGTACCGTTTGGGGTTAAAAAGTTTTTTTGAAGAAGGCCGGGCCCTGGCTCAAATCGCCCACCCTTCGGTGGTGAGCGTGCTCAACTTTTTCCGCGAAAACGAGACCGTTTACATGGTCATGAACTACCTGGAGGGGGCGTCGCTCCAGGAGTTCATCGTGACCGCCCGCGACCTGAAACGCCCCAAAATTTTCCGCGAGTCCACCATCAGATCGCTGTTTGATGAGGTCCTGCGGGGCTTGCGCATCGTGCACCAGCACAAGATGCTGCACCTGGACATCAAACCAGCCAACATTTTTATCACCGACGACAACAAAGCGGTGTTGATCGATTTTGGTGCCGCGCGCGAGGTGTTGAACACCGAGGGCAATTTTGTCCGACCCATGTACACACCGGGTTTTGCCGCCCCCGAGATGTACAAGCGCAACTCGGCCCTGGGCCCTTGGACCGATATTTACGCGGTGGGGGCTTGTATTTACGCTTGTATGATGGGTTACCCCCCCAACGATGTGCCCCAACGCCAAGACAAAGACAAGCTCGTGTCAGCCATGGGCAAGTTGCGGGGGGTGTATTCCGACAACCTGATCGAGGTGGTTCGCTGGTGCATGGAAATGGACCCCTTGGCCCGCCCCCAGTCGGTGTTTTCGCTGCAAAAAGAGCTCAACCGCGAGATCGAACGCCAGTACACCAAAATGACACTGTCTGAAAAAGTGCGTTTGCAGTTTGAGAACCTGGTGACCGATACCCAGAAGGCCAAGTTGCGCAAGGAAGCCAGCTCCAGCTTCCACGACGCATGAAATTTTCCGTTTTCCAGACCAGCCACAAAGGCGGGCGGCCCCTGAACGAAGACCGCCTGGGTTACAGCTACACCCGCGAGGCCGTTTTGTTGGTGTTGGCCGATGGCATGGGCGGACATCCCGATGGTGAGGTGGCGGCACAGATCGCGGTCCAGGTGTACACCGA
Source organism: Pseudomonadota bacterium (assembly GCA_041158605.1). Lineage (GTDB taxonomy): Bacteria > Pseudomonadota > Gammaproteobacteria > Burkholderiales > Burkholderiaceae_C > JBEBBB01. The sequence continues at coordinate 2,270 of JBEBBB010000450.1, read as the reverse complement.
CCGTTTCCGGGCGTTGGCGCGGCCGGCTTTGCCAGAGGTGGAGTCTTTTTTGGTGGACACCCTGTTGCTGGCCAACGATGCCATCATGACCCATGCCGAAAAACACCACCTGGACGACAACCCCCGCACCACCTTGGTGGCAGCGGTGGTCCAAGAAGGGCATGTGACAACCATCCACACGGGTGATTCCCGGTTTTACTGGGTGCGCAACGGCATGGTGCTGCAACGCACCCGGGACCACTCCTACCAAGAAAAATCCAGCCTGATCAAACACGGCACCGAACACGTCAGCCGCAACATTCTTTTCACCTGCCTGGGCTCACCCACCACCCCGTTGTACGACGTGATGCCTGCGGGCGTGTTGCAACAAGGCGATCGGTTGTTGTTGTGTTCCGATGGTTTGTGGGGGGTGCTTGAAGACGACGATGTGGCCACCCGCCTGACCGAAGGCCCTCTGAGTGAAACCTTGCCCTCCATGACACGTTTGGCACTGGAGCGTGGTGGCCGGCACGGAGACAATGTGTCCAGTTTGGCGCTGGACTGGGAGACGCCAGAAGATTTTGAACCGACCCGGGTGATCCACACCGAATCCCTGGCAGACGACGGGTTTGCTTCCACTTTCCAGCTCACGCCACTGGACGACACCCTAGAAGATTTTGACGATGAAGCGATAGAACGCTCTATCGCCGAGATCAACGATGCGATACGGCGCACAGCGCAGCGCAAAACCCCCTGATTTGTTTTTTTGGGTTTCACATGAACACCACAACCGCCACGCCAGTCCGCCCCGACGGGCGCGCACCGGACGCTTTGCGCCCGGTACAGATCACCCGCCACTACACCAAACACGCCGAAGGGTCGGTGCTCGTCGCTTTTGGCGATACCAAGGTGTTGTGCACCGCTTCGGTGGAGGAGCGTGTGCCCCCCCACAAAAAAGGCAGCGGTGAGGGCTGGGTGACCGCCGAATACGGCATGTTGCCCCGTGCCACCCACACCCGCAGCAGCCGTGAGGCGGCCAAGGGCAAACAGACCGGCCGTACCCAAGAAATCCAGCGCCTGATAGGCCGGTCTCTCCGGGCTGTTTTTGACCTGGCCGCGCTGGGCGAGCGCACCATCACCCTGGACTGCGACGTGTTACAGGCCGACGGTGGCACCCGCACAGCGGCCATCACCGGGGCTTTTGTGGCCGCCCAAGATGCGGTGAACCAACTGATGGCATCGGGGCAATTGGCACGCAACCCCATCCTGCAACCTGTGGCGGCCATTTCGGTCGGGCTGGTGCAGGGTGTGCCTGTGCTGGACTTGAACTACGTGGAAGATTCGGGCTGCGACACCGACATGAATGTGGTCATGACCGGGGCAGGGCACTACGTGGAGGTGCAAGGCACGGCTGAAGGGGCGGCGTTCACCCGTGACGAAATGAACCGCTTGTTAGCCCTCGCCGAAAAAGGCATCAACGAACTGGTGAGCCTGCAGCGGGCTGCGCTGGCATGAGCGAGAACCGCCGGCTGGTATTGGCCTCTAACAACGCGGGCAAGTTGGCCGAGCTGCAGGTTTTGTTCGGTGCCTTGGGTTTGACCTTGGTGTGTCAGGGTGATCTGGGTGTGCCCGAAGCGCCCGAGCCCCACCGCACTTTTGTGGAAAACGCCTTGGCCAAAGCCCGCAACGCCAGCGCCCACACCGGTTTGCCCGCCGTGGCAGACGACGCGGGTTTGTGTGTGGAGGCTTTTGGGGGGCTGCCCGGGGTGGACACCGCGTACTACGCCACACAGTTTGGGTACCCCAAGGGTGACGCCAACAACGTGCGGGCTTTGCTGGAGCAGATGCAGGGTGTCACCGACCGCCGGGCGGCCATGGTCAGCACCTTGGTTGCGGTGCGCTCCCCACAAGACCCCGAACCCTTGGTGGCCACCGGCCGTGTGGCTGGTTTGATCACCGAAGCACCTCAAGGTGGCAATGGTTTTGGTTTCGACCCGGTCATGTGGTTGCCCGCGTTTGGCAAAACCTTTGCAGAACTCGATACCAGCGTCAAAAACGCCAACAGCCACCGGGGCCGTGCCTCGCAGGCCATGCTGGCCTTGATGCGCGAGCGCTGGTTCGGGGGCTGACACACCATGGCCGATGCGGTCATCCGCTTGCACCGCCCGGGGGTGTTGAACCTCACCGCGCTGCCCCCGCTGTCTTTGTACATCCACCTGCCTTGGTGTTTAAAAAGGTGTCCCTATTGCGATTTCAATTCGCACGAATGGGGCGCTGCCGCTGGGCAGACC
>JBEBBB010000449.1:0-5317 GCA_041158605.1 Pseudomonadota bacterium | reverse complement strand
GCGCCGCACCCGGTCTGCGGCCGTTTCCAAGGCCGCGCGCTGGGCCTGGGGCAGCCCTTCAAACGCGGCCTTGAGGGCGTCGGGGTGCAAGGTCAGCTCCGCCATGGTGGTGGCGGCCAGGCGGTCGAACCGCTGGGTATAGTCCAGCACCGCATCGTCGCCCCGCTGTTGCACGTCGGCCAGTATGCCCGCCACCCGTTCCTCGATGGCCGCATCGGTGTCAGCCGACCAATGCAAGCGCGCCTGGAAGCGGGACTCGAAATCGGGATCGGTGGTGCGCAGGAACAGGGGTTGGGCTTGCATGGTGGGGTAACGTCAGGCCTGCACGGCCTGGGCAAAAGCGTCGAGTATGGGCCGCATGGCGGCGCGTTTGACCTTCAGAGCGGCCTGGTTGACCACCAGACGGGAGCTGATGTCCATGATGCGCTCGACCTCGATCAACTGGTTGGCTTTCAGGGTGTTGCCGGTGGACACCAGGTCCACGATGGCGTCGGCCAAACCCGTCAGGGGGGCCAGCTCCATACTGCCGTACAGCTTGATCAGGTCCACGTGCACGCCTTTGGCGGCAAAAAAGTCGCGGGCGATCGCCACGTATTTGGTCGCGACCTTCAACCGGGCACCTTGGCGAACGGCCCGGGTGTAGTCAAAGTCGGCCCGCACCGCCACACTCATGCGGCATTTGGCGATGCGCAGATCCAACGGCTGGTACATGCCCGCCTGGCCCGCTCCACCCCATTCGGCCTCGTGCTCCAGCAGGGTGTCCTTGCCACAAACGCCGAGGTCGGCACCACCGTACTGCACGTAGGTGGGCACATCCGACGCGCGCACCAACACCACCTGCACATCGGGGCGGTTGGTGGGCAATATGAGTTTGCGGGACTTGTCAGGGTCTTCGAGCACCTCGATACCGGCCGCGCGCAGCAGGGGCAAGGTTTCCTCGAAGATGCGGCCTTTGGACAGGGCCAGGGTGATCTTGCCTGTGGTCATTGGGTTCTTTCGATGTCCGCGCCCAAGGCGCGCAGTTTGACCTCCATGCGGTCGTAACCCCGATCCAGGTGGTAGATGCGGTCGACCGTGGTGACGCCTTCGGCCACCAAACCGGCGATCACCAAACCGGCAGAGGCGCGCAAATCGGTGGCCATTACGGTGGCACCGGTGAGGCGGGGCACACCGTCAACGACCGCCACGCGCCCATCCACGTGGATGCGGGCGCCCAGGCGCTGGAGCTCCTGCACGTGCATGTAGCGGTTCTCGAAAATGGTTTCGGTCACGGTGCTGCTGCCCTGGGCCACCACGTTCAAGGCCATGAACTGGGCTTGCATGTCGGTCGGGAACCCCGGGTGTTCGGTGGTCCGGAAGGTCTGGGCTTTCAGGTGGGCCGCACCGGGTGACGCAACCTTGATCCCGTCGGGCAGCGCCTCCACCGCAACACCAGCGTCGCGCAGCTTGTCGATCACGGCGTCGAGGTGGTCGGCGCGGGCCTGCTCCAACACCGCCTCGCCACCGGCCGCGGCCACAGCGCACAAAAAAGTGCCCGCCTCGATACGGTCGGCCACCACGGTATGTTCACAACCGTCCAGGCGCTCAACCCCTTGGATGCGGATGCGGCTGGTGCCGTGACCTTCGATGCGGGCGCCCATCTTGATCAGCATCTCGGCCAAGTCGGTGATTTCAGGTTCCTGGGCCGCGTTTTCCAGCACGGTTTCACCCTCTGCCAGTGCGGCGGCCATGAGGAAGTTTTCGGTGCCGGTCACGGTGACCATGTCGGTGGTGATGCGGGCGCCTTTGAGTCGGGTGCGCCCCTCGGGCAACTTGGCAACCATGTAGCCATGCTCCACCACGATGTCAGCCCCCATGGCCTGCAAACCTTTGATGTGCTGGTCCACGGGGCGCGAGCCGATGGCACACCCGCCTGGCAAGGACACCTTGGCCTGGCCAAACCGGGCCAACAAGGGGCCCAGCACCAGCACCGAGGCGCGCATGGTCTTGACCAGTTCGTAGGGCGCTTCGGCACGGATGGGGCTGGCGGCGTGCAAGGTCATGCCACCCCGCTCCCCGTGGGTCTGCACTTGCACACCCATGTTCTCAAGCAACTCGCGCATAGTAGCCACGTCGCGCAAGCGCGGCACGTTGCGCAGCATGACAGGCTGGTCGGTCAGCAAGGCGGCACACAGTTCGGGCAAGGCCGCGTTTTTGGCCCCCGACACGGTCACGGTACCGTTCAGGCGGCGCCCACCCACGATGCGCAACTTGTCCATGGCGTCAGCCTTGCGCCGACCACTCGGCCGGCGTGTGTGTTTTCATCGACAGGGCGTGCACCTCGTCGGTCTGTATGCGCCCCCCCAGGGTGGCGTACACCATTTGGTGCCGGGCGATGGGGCGTTTGCCCTCGAAAGCGGGCGACACCACAACGGCGGACCAGTGGCGGCCATCGCCCGACACCTCCAGGTGGGTGCAGGGCAGTCCGTCTGCGATGAGTTGGTGCAGCTGTTGTTCGGTCATGTCAGTGCCGGATCTTGTAGCCGGTTTTCAGAAGGTGCAAAGCCACCGCTGCCACAGCGGCGAACGCCACCCCCACGATGCCCAGGCTGAGCCAGGGCGAGACATCGCTGACCCCAAAAAAACCGTAACGGAAACCGTCGATCATGTAAAAGAAGGGGTTGAGGTGGCTCACACGCTGCCAAAAAACGGGCAAGGAGTGGATGGAATAAAAGACGCCCGACAAAAACGTCATGGGCATGATGATGAAGTTCTGGAACGCCGCCATTTGGTCGAACTTTTCAGCCCACAGGCCCGCGATCAAACCCAAAGCGCCCAGCAAACCAGCCCCCAGCAAGGCGAACACCAGAATCCACAGGGGCGCCACCCAGCCGGGGCGGGCAAACCACACCGTGACCAGCAGGACCCCGCCACCCACCACCAAACCCCGCACCACGGAGGACCCCACATAGGCCACAAACCACGCGCGGTGGGACAAGGGCGAGAGCAGCAAAAACACCAAGTTGCCGGTGATCTTGCTTTGAATCAAGCTAGACGAGCTGTTGGCAAACGCGTTTTGCAACACGCTCATCATGACCAGGCCAGGTACCAGAAACGCGGTGTAGTCCACGGACCCATACACGGTGACGCGGCCGTCAAGCACATGGCCAAAAATCAGCATGTACAACAAAGCGGTCATGATGGGCGCCGCCACGGTCTGGAAGCTGACCTTCCAGAAACGCAACACCTCTTTGTAAAACAAAGCCTGCCAACCGCTCATGTCAGCGCCTCCGGTGCGGTGGGTGATGGGGGGGCCGGGCGGTCCCGCATCAGGTCCAGGAACACGTCTTCCAGATCGGCTTTGCGGATTTCCATGTCTTCAATGGCCACATCCGCGGCCCGCAATTGCGCCAGCACACGCTCCACGTCCGCGGCCTGTGGGGCCGGCAGTTGCACCACGCGGCCCGTGACGCGGGCTTGTGCCAACAGCGCCGGGGGCAGCGCCTTGTCGGTTTTGAAACGCAACACGTTGGCCGAGGCCCGGCTCAAGAGCGTGGATGTTTTTTCCAATGCCACCACCTCGCCCTGCTTGAGCATGGCGATACGGCCACAAAGCGCCTCGGCCTCGTCCAGGTAGTGGGTGGTCAACAACACGGTGCTGCCTTGTCGGTTGAGCCGCGACACAAATTGCCACAGCGTTTGGCGCAACTCCACATCAACACCGGCCGTGGGTTCATCCAGGACGATAACGGGCGGCTTGTGCACCAGGGCCTGTGCCACCAACACCCGGCGTTTCATGCCACCGGAGAGTTGGCGCATGTTGGCCTGGGCCTTGTCGGCCAGGCCCAAACCCTCCAGCAGCTCGTCGATCCAAGCACCGTTGTTGCGGATGCCAAAATAACCGGACTGCAGGCGCAAGGCCTCGCGGACGTTAAAAAACGGGTCAAACACCAGCTCTTGGGGCACCACGCCCAATTGCCGCCGGGCCTGGGCGTAGTCGGTGGCAACGTCGTGGCCCAGCACCTTGACACGCCCAGAGCTGGCCCGGGACAAACCGGCCAAGACACTGATCAGGGTGGTTTTACCCGCCCCGTTGGGACCCAACAAGCCAAAAAACTCGCCCGGCTCGATCTCAAAATCGACCTGTTTGAGCGCGTGCAGAGGCCCCCGGGGGGTGTCGTATTGTTTGGAAACGTGCTGGAAGGATACGGCGGACATGAACCGGCTATTTTACGACGCCAGCCATGCCCCCACCCCGTACAGGCCTGCCAAACCCTTCAAGCGGGGTGGCGCACCCACCAGTTGAAAGGCGCGCCCGGCGGCTTGCGCCTGCCGGTGCAAGGCCAGCAGCACCGCCAGGGCGGAAGAATCGAACACCTGCAAGCCCTGGGCACCAACCACCAGGGGGGCGCCAGCGGGCAGTTGGGCCATCTGGCCACCCAAGCCAGCCAAACAAGCGGCGGCATCGGCATGGGTCAAACGGACGGGCAGTTCCAAGGCCATGGGCGTGCAGTGAAGGCGGTCTTAGGGCGTGCCGTTGGCACGGTTGCGTTTCTCCAGGGCGGCCAGCAAGCCATCCAAGCCCTTGGCTGCGATCTCCTGGGCGAACTGGCCACGGTAGGTTTCTACGAGCCAAACCCCCAACACGTTCAGGTCGTAAATTTTCCAACCCGACGGGGTTTTTTCCAGGCGGTAGTCGAGTTGAATAGGGTCGCCCCGGCCTTTGACCTCGGTGCGCACCACCACCTCGGTGTCTTCGGGTTTGGCACGCAAAGGTTTGAAGGCCAAGGTCTGGTCTTTGACTTGGCTGAGGGCACCGGCGTAGGTGCGGACCAGCAGCGTCTTGAACTCGGCTTGCAACAGTTTCTGCTGGTCGGGTGTGGCTTGGCGCCAGAACCGGCCCACGGCAGAAGCCGTCATCCGGGTGAAATTGACGTGCGGCATGATGCGCGCGTCGACCAGGGCAACGATCCGGGGGATGTTGCCGGCTTGTATGGCGGGGTCGGCCTTGACCTGGGCCAAAACATCACTGGCCACACGCTGGACCAAAACATCAGGGCCTTCGGTAGCCTGGGCGAGCGCTGGGGCAACCCAGGGGGTGGCACAAGCCACCGCCGCCAGCCCGACCAACAGGCGTCGGCGGTGGTGTGTAGGTGTGTTCATAAGCACAAAAAAATGACGTGGTGGCCGCAGTATGGCGCAAAGCGGGGGGCCTGGGCCCACCCGTTACACCCTGTTGCCAGACCTGGGGTCAGGGGGCTTCGGGCAGGGATTGACCGGTCTGGTTGGCACGGCGCTGCAAATACGCGTCGCGGGTGAAGCTGTACTTGTCGAGGGC
>JBEBBB010000448.1:0-3220 GCA_041158605.1 Pseudomonadota bacterium | reverse complement strand
TCCAACCCGCCTGTTGCCCATTGGGGTCGATCAGGGGTGAGACGTACATGCGCGCGTCAAAAACGCTGCCATCTTTGCGGCGCACCCGCACCTCAAACCCGCCCGGTGTGGAGCGCCCGTGCAGCTCATCTTCCAGGCGGGCGCTCAGCATGTCGTGGTCACCCTCCGGCCAATAAGGAAAGGGCGCGGTGCAGCCTATGAGTTCAGCCTCGGTCCAGCCCGTCATGCTGCAAAAGGCGGGGTTCACGTAAGTGATGCGGCCATCCATGTCGAGGGCCCGCATGCCGGTCAGCATGGAGTTTTCCATGGCGCGGCGGAAATTGGTTTCGGCCATCAAGGCCTGCTGGGTTTGGATGCGCCGGCGGGTGTGCCGCCAGGTGCCCATCAACATCCAGACGGTGAGTGTGCTCAGGGCGCCCACCACCCAAAAAAAGGCGCTGCCCACAGCGTCTTGTGAGGTGCGGTAGCCTTGGGCTTTGAGCACCACGCTGTTGCCTATGGGTGAAACCGGTACCTCGTGTGTCAGGGCCTTGGTCGCCCAGGGCAGCCGGCGCAGCGGGCTTTGTGGTGGGGTTTGTAAACCACCGGCCAACACCACGCCTTTGTCGTCTTGCAGCGCCACGGCGTAACGTGCCATGACCTCGGGCGGTATGCCAAAGCGCAGCAGGCCATCGATCGAGTACTCGCCCATCACCACCCCCGAAAAGCGGCCTTGCTCGCTCAGGGGGACCAGCAGCAAAAGGGTTTTGGGGGCATTGGCCATTTCAGCTGCAGGGCGCGCGTAAATCGGCTGTCGCAGGTCCCGGGTCAACTCAAAAGCCCCGTCAGCGTCCTCGGGCTCCAGCGTCTGACCGGCCTCTCGGTGGGTGTGGTGTGGCGCACTGGGTGAGGTGTAAGCGGTCACCACCTCCCGCCGGGCGTTGATCCAGGTCACCCCCAGCAGTTCAGGGTACTGGCTGACCAGGGTTTCGCTCTGGAATACAAATTCAGATTCTTCGATTTCCCGGTTGGACACGTCGCGTGCGATGCGCATCAGCTGCTCTTGCCGCTCCAGCAGCCGCAGGCGCATGCGCTGCTGCGCGTATTCCACATCCCGGGTGACGGCTTCTTGTTCGCGTTCGATTTCTTCGAGGCGGAAATACGTGATGGCTGCAGCGATGGCCGCCATGAACAGCAGCACTGACAACAGGGGCATCAGGGCGGCCAGACGGTCTTGTTGGGCGGCCGATTGGCGGCGCCACCAACGGTGCCACCACCGGTGGGGGGCCAGGGGTTGGTTGAAGACAGCCGCGATGGAGTGGGGCAAAGGCATGGGTCCAAGTCTACGTGAGCTTCTTTAGATTAAATTTCATAATAAGAAATTTAAAAGCACATCTTGAAATTTACAAAATTCGGTGGGAGAATCGTGACAAGCGCCAGCAGGGCGCCTATGCTTTAACGTCCAAAGGAGACAACCATGTCAGACAGCCGCCCCCCGGTGCCCGGCAGCGCCAACCCTGATGTTGACCAACAAGAAACCCGCGAGTGGCTGGACGCCCTGAACGCGGTCATCGCCAAAGAGGGCCCTGAGCGCGCCCACTTCCTGCTTGAGCAACTGCTCGAAGAAGCCCGCGAAAACAGCGTGGACATGCCGTTTTCGGCCAACACCGGTTACGTCAACACCATCGAGCCCGATCAAGAAGCCCGCTGCCCCGGCAACATCGAAATCGAAGAACGCCTGCGCGCTTACATGCGCTGGAACGCCATGGCCATGGTGGTCAAGGCCAACCGCCACAACCCTGCCGATGGCGGCGACCTGGGGGGGCACATCGGTTCGTTCGCATCGCTGGCCCATATGTTTGGCGCTGGCTTCAACCATTTTTGGCACGCTGAAAGCGAAGGCCATGGTGGCGATTGCATTTACATCCAAGGCCACGTGTCCCCGGGGGTTTACGCCCGGGCCTACTTGGAAGGCCGTTTGACCGAAGAGCAGTTGCTCAACTTCCGCCAAGAGGTAGATGGCAAAGGCCTGTCCAGCTACCCGCACCCCAAACTCATGCCCGAGTTTTGGCAGTTCCCCACGGTGTCCATGGGCTTGGGCCCCTTGATGGCCATCTACCAGGCCCGTTTCCTGAAATACCTGCACGCCCGTGGTATAGCCAACACCGAAAACCGCAAGGTCTGGGTGTTCTGCGGCGACGGTGAAATGGACGAACCCGAATCCTTGGGCGCCATCGGCTTGGCCGCCCGCGAGGGGTTGGACAACCTGGTGTTTGTCATCAACTGCAACCTGCAGCGCCTCGATGGCCCGGTGCGCGGCAACGGCAAAATCATCCAGGAACTCGAAGGCGAGTTCCGCGGCGCTGGCTGGAATGTGATCAAGCTGTTGTGGGGCAAGGAGTGGGATTCTTTGCTGGCCCGCGACAAAGACGGTGCCCTGCGCAAGATCATGATGGAAACCCTGGACGGCGACTACCAAGCGTTCAAGGCCAACGACGGCGCTTACGTGCGCAAACACTTCTTTGGCCGCGACCCCAAGGCTTTGGAGTTGGTCGCCCACATGAGCGACGACGAGATCTGGAACCTCAAGCGCGGCGGCCACGACCCCCAAAAGGTCTACGCGGCCTACCACCAGGCCGTGAACCACAAAGGACAGCCTACCGTGTTGCTGATCAAAACCGTGAAAGGTTTTGGCATGGGCAAGGCCGGCGAGGGCAAAAACACCGTCCACCAGACCAAAAAGCTCACCGACGAAGACGTGCGCTACATCCGCGACCGCTTCAACATCCCCATTCCCGACAGCGAGCTGCCCAAGATCCCTTTCTACAAACCGGCCGACGACACCCCGGAAATGAAGTACCTGCACGAGCGCCGCAAGGCCCTGGGCGGGTATTTGCCCCACCGCCGCACCAAGGCCGACGAAAGCTTCACCGTGCCGTCGCTGGAAACTTTCAAAGCCGTGCTGGAACCCACCGCCGAAGGCCGTGAAATCTCCACCACCCAGGCCTATGTGCGTTTCCTGACCCAGCTGCTGCGCGACCAGGCCCTGGGCCCACGCGTAGTGCCCATTCTGGTGGACGAGGCCCGCACCTTTGGTATGGAAGGCCTGTTCCGCCAAGTGGGCATTTACAACCCCTTGGGCCAGCAGTACACCCCGGTCGACAAAGACCAGGTCATGTACTACAAGGAAGACAAGGCTGGCCAAATCCTGCAAGAGGGCATCAACGAAGCCGGCGGCATG
>JBEBBB010000447.1:0-5532 GCA_041158605.1 Pseudomonadota bacterium | reverse complement strand
GGCCGCCGTTGGCGAACTGCATTTCACGGAATTTGACAAACGCCTCGTCGATGAACACGTCGAGGATGCCGGTGTCGGTGAAATCCAGGAAGGTGGTCAAGAAGGTGGCGCTGTGCACGGGTTTTTCGCCGCGCGCAGCCAACACCGCAAGGGCTGTGCCCAACATGGTGCCGCCCACACAGAAGCCCAGGGCGTTGATGTCGTCAGCGCCGGTGATGGCCTGCACCACACCAATGGCGCGGATCACGGCGTCTTCGATGTAGTTGTCCCAGGTTTTTTGCGCACAAGACTGGTCGGGGTTGCGCCAGCTGACCACAAAGGTGCGGTGGCCCTGCTCCACCGCGTAGCGGATCAGGGAGTTGTCGGGCTGCAGGTCGAGGATGTAGAACTTGTTGATGCACGGGGGCACCAGCAAAAACGGCCGCTGGTGCACCTTGGCGGTGAGGGGCTTGTACTCGATCAGTTGGAACAGGTCGTTTTCAAAAACCACCGCACCTTCGGTGGTGGCCACGTTGCGGCCCACCTCAAAAGCGCTTTCGTCGGTCATGGATACGTGGCCTTGCTGCATGTCGTGCAGCAGGTTGTGCATGCCCTTGGAAATGCTCTCACCCTGGGTCTCGATGGCTTTTTTCTGGGCCTCGGCGTTGAAGGCCAGGAAGTTGCTGGGCGAGCTGGCATCGATCCACTGCTGCACCGCGAAGCGCACCCGTGCACGGGATTTGGTGTCGCCCTCCACGGCGTCTGCCAGGGCCATCAGGGTGCGGGCGTTTAACAGGTAAAGCGCGGCCGAAAAAGACGCCACCGGGTTGTTGGTCCAGGCGTCACCAGCAAAACGGCGGTCTTTGGGGGCCGGTGTGCCACCGGCACCTTGGTTCCAAAGACCGGCTGCCTCAGTGAGGTATTGGCGCTGGATGTCGAGCAACCGTTCGGGATCGATCCGCACCGGTTGGCCCACAATCTGGTTCAACAGGCCTTGCACACCCGCCGCACCGGGGGCGCCGGCCTGCTGGCCCATGGCTTGTGTCCACTGGGACATGGCGGACTGCTGAAAAGACTGGACGGATTTCAGCCAATCAAATTCGCTGCTCATGTGTGTCTCCTGGGGATGGTTAAACTGCCGGTGGCTCTCCGGCCAACGCCGGCCCGCCCCAGAGTGTGGGGCTTGAGCATTCCAACAAACTGACAGCGGCCCGCTGTGGGCCAAGTCTGCAATCGAGAGTGGGGCAACATGTACCTTGTGGTGATCGGTTGGATGTATGTCGCCGTCATGATGTCATTGGCCGAAGCCTTTGGAGCCAATGGCTCGGTCCTCGGTGCCATTGTCACCTTTTTTGTGTACGGTTTATGTCCATTGGCCTTAGTGGTTTACCTGATGGGCACGCCTGCCAGGAAACGGGCCATCAAGGCCCGTGAAGCGGCAGAAGCAACAAGCGGGCCATGCCCTTCAGTCCCGCCAGATGCAGGCGGCCATGCGCCCGGTGCTGCCCAGGGTGGTGGCGTCGCGCCGGTGGGAGAAAAACCACCCGGGGTTTGACACCGTGCACCACTGGGCCGAGCCGTCATTGCCCCCGATGTGTTGAACGCCCAAGGCTGCCAAACGCAGCCTGGCCAAGGCGGGTAGGTTGGCCAAGTAGGTCTGGCGGGCGCCAGGTGCCACCGCCTGGGGCACAAAACACGCGTCGACCAGCGGGTCGGCTGGCCCAAAGGCCGCCCGCACCTCGGGCCCGACCTCAAAGGTGGTGGGCCCGATACAAGGCCCCAGCCACGCTTGTATACCAGCCCGCCCGCCTGGCCCCTGCGATGCGGGCCAAACCGCCAGCAAGGCTTCTAAGACGCCATGACCACCCTGCCCCGCCAGTCCACGCCAACCGGCGTGGGCCGCGGCCACGCTGTCGCCTGCGGCGTTGGTGAACAAGACGGGCAGGCAGTCGGCCACCATCACGGTGCAGGCCACGCCGGGGGTGTTGGTCCAGCAGGCGTCGGCCACGGTGCCATGGGGGGTGTCGGGTTGCAGCTGGACCACCTCCACCCCGTGTACTTGCTCCAAAAACACAGGCCTACCGCCGACCTGTTGGGCCAAACGCGCCCGGTTGGCGCACACCGCGACAGGGTCGTCACCCACATGGCCGCCCAGGTTCCAGCTGTCCCAGGGGGCGGCGGACACACCACCGCCGCGCAGGGTGAACAAGGCCCCCACGGGTGTGGGCTGGGGCCACAGGGGCTGCCAGTGGTGGGTTGGCATCAGGCGTTGGCGTCGGGGCAGTTGCGGGGGTGGGCCTGCTCAAAAGCGGGCAAGGCCATGCAAGCCTCGTAAGCCGCCAGGGTCAGGGGTACGTCGGTCAGCTTCAAACCAAACCGCTGACCGTTGATCACCTGGGGCACCAAGCAACAATCGGCCAAGGTGGGCGTGTCGCCGTAGGAGTACACCGAGGGGGGCAAACCAGCGGCTCGCCGCTCTTGGTCGAGTTGCACCAAGCGCCGCTCGTAAGAGCGCAAGCCCTCTGCCACCCAGTGGTTGTACCAAGCATGGCGTTGTTCCTCCGGCAATTGCAACGTGCCACCCAGGTATTTCAAGACCCGCAGGTTGCCCAAGGGGTGAACCTCGCAGGCCAGGGTTTGCGCCAAAGCCCGCACACGCGCCCGGCCCAGCGGGTCGGCTGGCATCAGCGGGGGTGTGGGGTGGGTTTCATCCAGGTACTCGATGATGGCCATCGATTGGCTCAGCAGGGCGTGTTCGGGTTGCCCCTCCAGGTCTAGCGTTGGGACCAGGCCGTCGGGGCTGATGGCTTGGTATGCCGCTTGCCGGTGCTCGCCAGCCGGTAGGCTGACCGCCACGTATTCGTAGGGCAAACCTTTCAGATTGAGAGCGATACGGACCCGAAAAGAGGTGCCTGAGCGGGAAAAATTAAACAGTTTCATAACCCATAGGAAGGCTGTGCGAAACCGCCATCGTGCCATGAAAACCGACCGGGGGAACACCCCTATGTGTTCAAGAAGGCCGATTGGTACACTGTTGCTGAAGATTTTTTTAGTCCTTCTAGGAGACACACCCCCATGATCCAACGCCGCACCCTTTTGCAATCTGGCGCCGCCGCCGTCCTAGGGGCACCCGCCCTGGTGGGTTTTGCCCAACAAAGCGTGACCCTGAAGTTCCACACCTTCATGGCGCCCCAATCGAATGTGTGGCTCAACATGCACAAAGCTTGGATGGCCAAGGTGGAAAAAGACTCGGGTGGCCGCATCAAGTTTGAAGCCTACCCCGCCATGCAATTGGGCGGTTCACCGGTGCAGTTGTTTGACCAAGCCAAAGACGGTGTGGTTGACATTGTCTGGACCCTGCCCGGCAACACCCCAGGCCGTTTTCCCCGCACCGAGGTGTTTGAGTTGCCTTTTATCATGTCCAACGCCGAGGCCACGTCCAAGGCGTTTTGGGAATACATCCAGACCGAAGGGGCTGACGAGTACAAAGACGTGCACCCTTTGGCGCTGCAGGTTCACGGGCCCGGCATGTTCCACACCAAAGACAAGCAGATCAAAACCCCCGACGATCTGAAAGGCCTGAAACTGCGTGGCCCCACCCGCCAAATCACCAAAATGCTGGGTTACTTGGGTGCCACACCCGTGGGCATGCCTTTGCCCCAGATCCCCGACGCGCTGTCCAAAGGCGTGATAGACGGCTGTGCCATCCCATGGGAGGTGGTTCCTTCGGTCAAGGTCCAGGAACTGACCCGTTTCCACAGTGAATTTGACCCTGCTGGCGGCGCGCTGTACACCACCACGTTTGTCATGGCCATGAACAAGGCCAAGTACGCGAGCCTGCCACCCGATTTGAAAAAAATCATCGATGCCAACAGCGGTTTGGCCACGTCGGCCTTTTTGGGCAAAACCCAACAAGCCGGTGACATCGCAGGCCGCCAGTCGGCAGTTGACCGGAAAAACACCATTTACACCATCTCGCAAGCCGATGCGCAAGAGTTCCGCCGCAAAGCCCGCCAAGTGGAGGTGGAATGGGTGCAAGACATGGACAAACGGGGCCTGAAAGGGCGTGAACTGTTGGACAAGGCCCGTGCCTTGATCGACAAACACACCAAAACCACCAAAGCCTGACCCCAGACCCCTCACACAAGCCGGTACCCCCGGCTTTTTTTTCGACCCACCACGCGGCTACACTGCCACCATGTTTCGATTACCGATCAAGCACTGCCGGTCTTGCGGCGCCGAGGTGGTTTACCGCTTGCCCGACGACGGCGACACGCGCCAACGGGCGGTCTGCACACAATGTGACACGGTCCACTACGAGAACCCCTTGAACGTGGTGGGCACCCTACCCTTTTGGGGTGAACACGGCGAGTACGTGTTGCTGTGCAAACGCAACATCGAACCCCGGCTGGGCAAATGGACCCTACCAGCTGGTTTTATGGAGCTGAACGAAACCACGGCTGAAGGTGCGGCGCGCGAAACCGATGAAGAGGCTGGGGCGGCCATTGAGATGGGCCAGTTGTACACGGTGTTGAACGTGTCGCGGGTGGGGCAGGTGCATTTTTATTACCTGGCCCGTCTGTTGCACACCACCTTCGACCCTGGCCACGAAACCCAAGAAGCACGGCTGTTCACGGAGGCCGAGATCCCCTGGGACGACATCGCCTTCAAAACGGTCAAAACCACCTTGGAGTGTTACTTCAACGACAGGCGCGCCGGCCACCCGTTTGGCGTGCACACCGCCGACATCGCCTGATAGCCCCGGTTCAGCTGCGTTTGATGTAGGACTTGGCGAGGGCAAACAACTCGTCGGGTGGCATGGGCTTGCCTATGAGATAACCTTGGATTTCGGAAACCCCCAAGGCCTCCACAAAATCGCTCTGGCGTTGGGTTTCCACCCCTTCAGCGATCACCTGCAAGCCCAACGTTTGCCCTATGCTGGTGACCGCACGCACAATGGCCCGGTCGGCCCTCGTGGCCGTGATGTTGGTGATAAAAGCCCTGTCGATTTTGATGACATCAAGTGGGAAGCGCAACAGGTACTCGAGCGACGAGTGGCCGATCCCAAAATCGTCAATGGCGATTTTGTAACCCTCGGCCCGAAACCGCTCCAACAAGCGGATGGAGTGGTCGAGGTCTTGCATGGCAAGGCTCTCGGTGATCTCCAGTTCGATCAACTCCGGGTGGGCACCAGCCGCTTGCACCGCTCCCTGCACACTGTCAAACAGGTTGGGGTCGAGAAACTGCCGGGGCGACAGGTTGATACCCATGCGCAAAGCCAAGCCCTGCTTGGACCATTGCGCCGCCTGCCAACACGCTTGTTTGAGCACCCACTGCCCTACAGCGGTGATCAGCCCCATTTCTTCGAGAACGGGTATGAACTGGACGGGCGACACCGGCCCACGCACCGGGTGTTGCCACCGCAGCAGCGACTCGACACCCAGTATCCGCCCCGACCGCAGGTCCAGCTGGGGCTGGTACACCAGAAAGAACTCGTTGTGATCCAAGGCTTTGCGCAAAGACCGTTCCAAGTCGAGCGCAGCCAGCAGGCTG
>JBEBBB010000446.1:0-6829 GCA_041158605.1 Pseudomonadota bacterium | reverse complement strand
GCTTCAATGCCCATTTTGGCGCTGCTGGGGTCCAAAATCCGGATCACAATTTTTTCGCCAAACAGGGTGGGCAGGGTGCTGACGCGGAAGTCGATCACCTTGTCGGGGCCCACTTTGAGTTTCATGCGCCCGTCTTGGGGTATGC
The DNA here is from genome assembly GCA_041158605.1 of Pseudomonadota bacterium. Taxonomy (GTDB): domain Bacteria; phylum Pseudomonadota; class Gammaproteobacteria; order Burkholderiales; family Burkholderiaceae_C; genus JBEBBB01. Next base: position 6,684 of record JBEBBB010000446.1, on the reverse strand, counting down.
GTTTCTCGGAGATATCGAGTTTTGATATCACCTTGATGCGAGAAGCGAGCTTTTCCTTGATGGCGACCGGAGGTGCTGCGATTTCGCGCAGCTCGCCGTCGATCCGGAACCGCACCCGGTACTGGTGCTCATAGGGTTCAAAATGCAAGTCAGATGCGCGCATGGTGTAGGCATCTAGCAGCATCTTTTGCAAAAACCTGACGATTGGGGCGTCTTCTACCTCTTGGGCTACCTTTTCAGCTGGCTCACTGGAGGTGATTTCTATACCGGTGTCTTCGAATTCGAACTCGCTACCAACCATGCTGTCGATGGCGTCGCTGGCAGACGTGCCCTGGCTTTCGACCATGCGGATCAGTTTGTCGTACTCGGCCACCACCCAGTCCACCGTGAGTTGGGTGGCGAATTTGATTTTTTCGGCGGCTTGTTGGTCGGAGGGGTCGGCGGTGGCAACGGTGAGGCGGTTGCTGCGGCGGCTCAGTACCACCAGCCGGTATTGCTGGCAGGTTTTGGCATCCAGGATCTCTTTGGGCAGCCGCAGTGGATCAATGGCTTCCAGATCGATCAGTGGTGCCGAAAAGGCCAACGACATGGTGTGGGCCAAGTCCGCAGCAGATACCGCTCCGCTGCCCGTGAGTTCGGCGATGAAGCTGCTGCGTTTGCTCTGTGCTTTGCTGTAGAGATCTTCGGCGGTTTTGACGGGCAGCTTACCGGCAGCGATCAGCGCGCGTGCCAGACCCGGCAGGGCCATGGATGGAGCGGCGGTATCGGGGTCAGCCATGGGTGGTTACGAGGAGCGTATTGGCCCTTTTGAAAGGTAGAGCATAACGCCCAAGGGTCAGCCCTTCGTGTATATTCCGTCCAAATTTCACGTTGTTGTGGAAAGTTTGATGCATTTTAGATGCACATACTGGAGAAAATATGGATCTGCGCAAACTCAAGACTTTGATCGACCTGGTTTCTGAATCCAATGTGTCTGAATTGGAGATCACCGAAGCCGAAGGCAAGGTGCGTATTGTCAAAACCCCAGCCTCGGCCCCCGTGGCCATGGTGGCCGCACCGGTGGCCGTGGCCGCCCCTGCAGCAGTGGCCGCTCCGGTGGCTGCGCCCGTGGTGGCAGCGCCTGCTGCACTGGTGGCTGATGAGCCCAAAGGCCATGTGGTCAAGTCGCCCATGGTGGGTACGTTCTACCGCGCTGCCAGCCCAGGTGCCAAACCCTTTGCGGAACTGGGCACGGTGGTGAAAGAGGGTGAGGCCATCTGCATTGTGGAAGCGATGAAGATCCTAAACGAGATTGAAGCGGACAAGTCGGGCACCATCACTCAGATTCTGGTCGAAAACGGGCAAGCTGTGGAATACGGGCAGCCTCTTTTTGTGATCGAGTGAAGGCGAGACGTTCCAGATGTTCAAAAAAATCCTGATTGCGAACCGTGGGGAAATCGCCCTGCGGATACAGCGCGCCTGCCGAGAAATGGGCATCAAGGCGGTGATGGTGTACTCTGAAGCCGACCGAGACGCCAAATACGTGCGTTTGGCCGACGAAGCCGTGTGTATCGGCCCAGCACCGTCGGGGCAAAGTTACCTGAACATGCCGGCCATCATTTCGGCCGCCGAGGTGACCGACGCAGAGGCCATCCACCCCGGTTACGGTTTTTTGAGCGAAAACGCCGATTTTGCCGAGCGCGTCGAAAAAAGCGGTTTTAAGTTCATAGGCCCCACCCCCGAGTCCATCCGCTTGATGGGCGACAAGGTGTCGGCCAAGCAGGCCATGATCCGCGCGGGTGTGCCCACGGTACCTGGTTCTGAAGGCGCTTTGCCCGATGACCCGGTGGTGATCAAACGCGCGGCCAAAACCATTGGTTACCCGGTGATCATCAAAGCCGCTGGCGGCGGTGGTGGCCGTGGCATGCGGGTGGTGCACACCGAAGCGGCCTTGTTGCACGCTGTGCAAACCACCAAAGCCGAAGCCCAGGCCGCTTTTAACAACCCCGCTGTGTACATGGAGAAGTTTCTCCAGAACCCGCGGCACATTGAAATTCAGGTGCTTGCCGACCAGCACCGCAACGCCGTGTACCTGCACGAGCGCGACTGCTCCATGCAGCGCCGTCACCAAAAGGTCATTGAAGAGGCGCCAGCGCCTGGTATCCCCCGCCGCTTGATCGAAAAAATCGGTGAACGTTGTGCGGCAGCCTGCAAAAAAATCGGTTACCGCGGGGCGGGCACGTTTGAGTTCTTGTACGAAAACGGAGAGTTTTATTTCATCGAAATGAACACCCGTGTGCAGGTCGAACACCCTGTGACCGAGTGGATCACGGGCATAGACATTGTGGCCACCCAGATCGCCGTGGCCGCCGGTGAAAAATTGCCTTTCAGCCAGCGGCAGGTGCAGCTTCGCGGCCACGCCATTGAATGCCGTGTGAATGCCGAAGACCCATACAAGTTCACGCCGTCCCCTGGCCAGATCACCACATGGCACGCACCAGGCGGCCCCGGTGTGCGCGTGGACTCCCACGTGTACACCAACTACAAGGTGCCGCCCAACTACGACTCGATGATCGGCAAAATCATTGTGCACGGCGATACCCGCGAGCAGGCCTTGGCCCGCATGCGCACCGCTCTGGCTGAAACGGTGATTGAAGGTATCAAAACCAATGTGCCTTTGCACCGCGAGTTGATGGTGGACGCCAGTTTTGTGGCGGGCGGTACCAACATCCACTATTTGGAAGAATGGTTGTCACAACGTGACCGCTGATCCCGTTTTGCACGAGCTGGTGGTCCTGGCCCCGGAAGACCGGGTAGAGTGGCTGGCCGAGGCTTTGGAGGCCCTGGACGCGCTGAGTGTGTCTGTCGAAGACGCCGATGCCCAAACCCCCGCCGAGCAGGCCTTGTTTGGCGAACCGGGCATGCCCGCACCCCGCGAGGCCTGGCAGCGCTCGCGTGTGGTGGCCTTGTTCCCCAGCGAGGTGGCGGCCACCGACGCCCGCAGCTTGTTGGCTTTGCAAGCCGATTTTGAGGGTTGCGATGTGGTCGGCTTGAGGCCTGTGGCCGACCAAGACTGGGTGCGCCTGACCCAGTCCCAGTTTGCGCCGGTCGATATCACCCCCCGTTTTTGGATTGTGCCCAGCTGGCACGAGCCCCCAGCCCAAGCCGAGGTGGTGATACGCCTGGACCCGGGCCTGGCTTTTGGTACCGGCACCCACCCCACCACACGCATGTGTTTGCGCTGGATCGCTCGCAACGACCTGGTTGGTGCACGGGTGCTGGACTATGGTTGTGGCTCGGGTATTTTGGCCATTGGTGCTGTGAAACACGGTGCTGGCGAGACCGTGGCTGTTGACATAGACCCGGCTGCGGTAGCCTCGACCCGCATCAACATGGCCAACAACCATGTGGATTTGACGGTGGGCTTGCCCGATGCCGCCCAGGGCCTGTACCAGGTGGTGTTGGCCAACATTCTGGCCAGCCCCCTCAAGGTGCTGGCTCCGCTGCTGTGCGCCCATGTGGCGGCGGGTGGCCACTTGGTGTTGGCGGGTATTTTGGAGCGTCAGGTTGCCGAGTTGCAAGCCGCCTACGCCCCTTGGTTGGCCCTGAGCGTGTCGGATACCGAGGACGGCTGGGTGTTGATGACGGCACGCGCCGCGACCTGACCCTTCGGGCCCAGCTGCCATAATGGGCGCATGAGCTTTATCACCCGGTGCCCCGCCTGTGCGACCGCTTTTAAGGTGGTGCCGGACCAGCTCAAAATTTCGGATGGTTGGGTGCGCTGTGGGCAATGCCAACAGGTTTTTGATGCCACCCTCGATCTCCAGCCTGGTTGGAGCGGCGCAGACACCCCCACCACACCGGTAGCACCCGCCGGTAACACCGTTGATCCGGTTGAGGACGTCCCCGTCGAACCCGCTTTGGATGGGGCGGCCAGTGATCCTGTGGCCGCGGCAGACGTGGCACCAGTGGAGCTGTCTGATGCAGAGGCACCCGTAGCAGATACGTTCTTTGCAGAGGTACCCCTAGCAGAGCCCCCCGCTGTAGAGGTGGTCGAGGCGCCTTTGTCGTTTGTTCGGCAAGCGCAGCGCCGGGCCTTTTGGCACCGCACCCCCGTGCGTGTGTTCATGGCTGGCTTGGCGTGTTTGCTGCTGGTGGGTTTCTTGGCCCAATGGGCGGTGTGGGACCGTGACCACCTGGCCGCCCGGTCACCATGGGCACGGGCCGCACTGGAGCGCTTGTGTGCACCATTGGGTTGCCGTGTGGGTGAATGGCAAGCCCCCGACATGGTGCACATCGACAGTTCGGCTTTGTTGCGGCGTGCCCCCGGGCGTTATGTGTTTGACATGGTGCTGAAAAACACCAGCCCTTGGCCCGTGGCGCTGCCAGCCATAGAGCTCACGTTGACCGACGCCGCCGATGCGGTGCTGGTGCGCCGGGTTTTGCCGCCCCAAGAGTGGTCACCCCACACCTTGGTGGTGGCCGGTTCTACCGAACTGCCGGTGCGAGTGGAACTGGCCCTGCCGGCCACGGAGGCACAGGTCATGACCGGTTACCGTGCTTTGCTTTTTTACCCTTGATTTGAAGAAACAACATGTCCATTTTGATTTGTGGCTCTTTGGCCTTTGACACCATCATGACGTTTGAGGGCCGTTTTGCCGAGCAGATCTTGCCCGACCAACTGCACATCTTGAACGTGTCGTTTTTGGTGCCCGGTTTGCGGCGCGAGTTTGGGGGGTGTGCGGGCAACATTGCCTATGGCTTGCGGCAGTTGGGTGTCGTGCCGCAACCGGTGGCTGCCTTGGGGTCTGATGGGCAGGAGTACCTGACCCGCTTGAACGCTTTGGGGGTGGATACCCGCCAAGTGGCGTTGGTGGATGGCCACTACACGGCGCAGGCCATGATCATGACCGACCGCGACAACAACCAGATCACGGCATTCCACCCCGGTGCCATGGCCCAGGCCCACACCAACCCCTTGCGCACCGAAGGGGCGGCTTTGGGTATTGTGTCGCCCGATGGCCGTGACGCCATGTTGCAGCATGCCCAACACTTCCACCAGGCCGGTGTGCCTTTTGTGTTTGATCCGGGCCAAGGTCTGCCCATGTTCAATGGCGAGGAATTGTTGCGCTTTGTGGACTGGGCCAGTTGGGCGGCCATGAACGACTACGAGGCCAAGATGCTGTGTGACCGCACGGGTTTGGACCTGGCGGGTTTGTCCAAGCGCTTGCGGGGTTTGGTGGTGACCCTGGCCAACGAGGGCTGCGACGTGTGGGTGGACGGCCGTTGCGAGCGTGTGCCCGGCGTCAAAGCCGAGGCTGTGGTGGACCCCACGGGTTGCGGCGATGCCTTCCGTGCGGCCTTGTTGTATGGGCTGGCTCAGGGCTGGGATTTGCCCCGTTGTGCCGCCTTGGGCAACCGGATAGGCGCGACCAAAATCGCCAGCCGGGGTGGGCAGAACTACACCTTCCAGCTCACAGCCAACCCCTAACAGGACACAAAAAAGGCCTTGCCCGCGAGGGCAAGGCCTTGTGGCCTAAGCGCTGACGAATCAGGGCTTTTTGGCGGTGGGGAAAGGCCAAGCGGCCTGGGGGTTCAGTTTGGTCTGAGCTGCAGGGGCAGGGGCCGGGGCGGCGGCTTTCTTGGCTGCAGGTTTTTTGGGAGCAGCAGCCTTCTTGGCGGGTGCAGCGGCTTTCTTCGCAGGTGCAGCAGCCTTCTTGGCGGGTGCAGCGGCCTTCTTCGCAGGCGCAGAAGCCTTCTTGGCGGGTGCAGCGGCTTTCTTCGCAGGCGCAGCAGCCTTCTTGGCGGGTGCAGCGGCTTTCTTCGCAGGTGCAGCAGCTTTCTTGGCGGGTGCAACGGCTTTCTTCGCAGGTGCAGCAGCCTTCTTCACGGGGGCAGCGGCCTTTTTGGCCGGCGCCGCTTTTTTGGCCGGAGCGGCCTTTTTCGCAGTTGCCATATTGTTCTCCTTGATCAAGTTGCAAAGAGCGCTTGACCACGGAGAAGCCCGGGCAAGCGATTCAGCGGGTTGGGTTCGGACGGATGCATCGCGCCAGTGAACCCAACACGTTGAATGGGGACACAACCCCCACCGTGCTGCCGCAGGCAGGTATGGGTTGGGGTTGAAAACAAGGGCCGCATGTCGTGAAGAAGCTGGTGGGGTGTACCGGGACTCAGTCCCAGGACAACGCGCCTCCGGATTGGTACTCGATCACACGGGTTTCGAAGAAATTCCGTTCCTTTTTGAGGTCGATCATCTCGCTCATCCAGGGGAAGGGATTCTCTTCGTTGGGGAACAGGGCCTCCAAGCCGATTTGCGTGGCGCGCCGGTTGGCGATGTAACGCAGGTAACCTTTGAACATCGACGCGTTCAAGCCCAACACCCCACGGGGCATGGTGTCTTCTGCGTAGCGGTATTCGAGGTCGACGGCTTTTAAGAACAGGGCTTTGATCTCGGCCTTGAACTCGGCGGTCCAGAGGTGGGGGTTTTCGAGCTTGAGCTGGTTGATCAGGTCGATGCCGAAGTTGCAGTGCATGGACTCGTCGCGCAGGATGTACTGGTACTGCTCGGCGGCACCGGTCATCTTGTTTTGGCGACCCAAGGCCAGGATTTGGGTGAAGCCCACGTAGAAGAACAGGCCTTCCATCAGGCAGGCGAACACGATCAGGCTCTTGAGCAGGGTCTGGTCGTTCTCGGGGCTGCCTGTT
>JBEBBB010000445.1:0-3240 GCA_041158605.1 Pseudomonadota bacterium | reverse complement strand
GCGGCACCACCGCGTGTGGAGCCAGTGAACGCCCCTGCGGCGATGGCCGGGTGGCGGATCAACTGCACACCCACAGCGATGTCGGCCCCTTGCACCTGGCCGATCAGGCCGGCGGGCAGGTTCTGAGCGGCCAAGACCTGTTGCACCAGGCCAAACACCCGCACCGACAAGGCGGGGTGGCCAGGGTGGGCCTTCACCACCACGGGGCAACCCGCGGCCAGGGCGCTGGCGGTGTCACCACCCAGCACCGAAAACGCGAAGGGAAAGTTGCTGGCCGCGAACATGGCCACAGGGCCCATGGGCACCGACACCCGCGCCATGGCGGGGTGGCCTGCTGGGGGGGCGCTAGGCACGGCCGGGTCGTCCAGCCACGCGAAAGGCACCCCTTTGTCGGCCAGGTCGGCAAACCGGCGCAGCTGGTAGGTGGTGCGGTCCAGTTCGCCGTTCAGGCGCACAGGGCCCAAGGCGGTTTCTTGGTCGGCCAAGGCAACCAGCCCTTCACGGTCGGCTTCCAGGGCGTCGGCCAGGCCACGCAACAGGCGGGCACGGGTGGCACCGTCGGTAGCGCCCCAAGCGCCAGCGGCGGCTTGGGCCGCGTCGACCGCCGCGTCGATTTGGACGGGGGTGCTGTTGGACAAGGGGGTGCCCACGGCTTCACCGGTGCGGGCGTTGTAAGAAATCAGTTGGCTCATGGCTCAAAGGTGGGTGGGAGAAAGAACGGTCAATGGGTTTCAACCTGGGCGCGCCGCAGGCGCTCCCGGCTGTTGGACAGGTGGGTGCGCATGGCCGCCCGGGCGGTTTCGGGGTCTTGGCGCTGTATGGCTTCAAAAATGCTCAGGTGTTCTTGGTGCACCCGGCTCAGGTAGGCCATTCGGCCCTCTGGGGCTTTGTCGGCCGTCTGGACACGCGTGCGAGGGATGAGCACGGTGCCCAGGTAGGTCATCAAGTCGGCGAAGTGTTGGTTGCCGGTGGCCCTGGCCACTTCCACATGGAACTGGAAATCGGACGGTACCGCGTCGCGGTCGGCGTGTATGGCGGCTTCAAACGTATCCAGGGCTGCGCGCATTTCCACCAAATGACCGTTTTCACGCCGCATGGCGGCCAGGGCTGCGGCCTCGCTTTCGAGGCTGATGCGCAGTTCCAGCAGCGAGATCACATCACTGACGGTGGCGTAGTCCTCGGGGGCGATGCGGAAGGTGGGCTCGGCCTCGGGGGGGGTGATTACAAACGTGCCTATGCCATGGCGGGTTTCCACCTGGCCAGACGCCTGCAGTTGTGAAATGGCCTCGCGCACCACGGTGCGGCTCACCTCGAACCGGGCCATCAGGGCCGATTCGGTGGGCAGTTTGTCACCGGGCAGCATCCGCCCTTCCCGCATGTCCAGGGTGAGGGATTGCACGATCTCCGGCACCAGACCTCGGGGGCGTTTGGTACGGGCAGAAGGTGTGGCGGTTTCTGGGGTTTTCACCGAGAACATGCAAACAGCCCTTGACAGGTTGGAGATAGATTTGGAGAATGGCGCCAGTTGTCAGACAACATACAACAGACATCCATACCCTCCACTGTAACAAACACAGCCGCTTTTGCACAGGCCTTGCAGCAGGAACCCCACACCGTGACACCACATCTCAAAACCCACCACCGTTTGTTGTTGACTGGCGCCGCAGGTGGGCTGGGCAAAGCCCTGCGCGACCGCCTGAAAGCCAACTGCGCAGTGCTACGGTTGTCTGACAAGTCAGACCTGGGAGCGGCTGGCGAGGGCGAAGAGATCGTTTTGGCCGATTTGGCCGATGGCGTGGCCGTGGACGCTGCGGTGGCCGGTTGTGATGCCATTGTTCACTTGGGTGGCATCTCCGTAGAGGCCCCCTTTGAACCCATCATGCAGGCCAACATCTTGGGGGTTTACAACCTGTACGAGGCGGCCCGCCGCCACGGTGTGAAGCGGGTGGTGTTTGCCAGCTCCAACCACGTGGTGGGTTTTTACAAACAAGGCGAGACCCTCACCGCCGACCACGCCCCCCGGCCTGACAGCTTTTACGGGGTGAGCAAGGCTTTCGGCGAGGATTTTTCCCGGTTTTATTTCGACCGCTATGGCATTGAAACCGCCTGTGTGCGCATCGGTTCGTCGTTTCCCGAACCCAAAGACCGCCGCATGATGGCCACTTGGTTGAGTTACGGCGACCTGCACCGCCTGATCGGCGCCTGTTTGTCCACCCCGGTGTTGGGCCACACCATCGTCTTTGGCATGTCCAACAATGCGGTGACTTGGTGGGACAACAGCCGTGCCAAACACGTGGGCTACCAGCCCCAAGACAGTTCTGACGTGTTCCGTGAAGCGGTGTTTGCGCGCACAACCACCCCCGACCCCACCGACCCGGTGGCCTTGTACCAGGGCGGTGGGTTTGTCAAAGCCGACCCTTTTCAAAAGGCCTGAAGAGCCATGAACACACCTGCCGAACTGGTGTTGGATGCGCGTTGTGGCGTGGGTGAAAGCCCGGTCTGGGACGTGGCACGCCAGGCCCTGTGGTGGGTGGACATTCCCGGGCGACGCCTGTGGTGCTGGCATGCCACCACGGGCCAGGCCCGCAGCTGGGAGACCCCAGAGCAGGTGGGCTGTGTGGCCCTGGCGGCGGAACATCTGGGGCAGCCCTACGGGGTGTGGGTGGCGGCCATGGAGACCGGGGTGGCCCGGCTCACCCCACAAGCCGACGGCACCCTTGACCATGTTTGGTTGACACGGGTGCGCCACCCGCAAGGGGGCATGCGTTTTAACGATGGACGCTGTGACCGCCAAGGCCGTTTGTTGGCGGGCACCATGGTGGCAGACATGTCGTTGGCGGCCCCTGCGGGTGCACTGTATACCCTGGGGGCTGGGGCACCACGGGTTTTGCAGACAGGCCTGATCACCCCTAACGGCATGGCTTTCAGCCCCGATGGCGCCACCATGTACCTGTCGGATTCGCACCCCCAGGTGCAAACCGTGTGGGCGTTTGACTACGACACCAGCACGGGCACCCCGCACAACCAGCGGGTCTTCATCGACTTCAAGCCACTGCCAGGCCGGCCCGATGGCGCCGCGGTGGACGCCGAGGGGTGTTACTGGATCTGCGGCAACGACGCCGGTTTGGTGCACCGCTTCACCCCCGACGGACGCCTGGACCGCTCCCTGCCGGTGCCGGTCAAAAAACCCGCCATGTGTGCTTTTGGTGGTGCGGGTTTGGACACCTTGTTTGTGACTTC
>JBEBBB010000444.1:0-12163 GCA_041158605.1 Pseudomonadota bacterium | reverse complement strand
TTTCACAGTCCGCGGCCTGTGTCATCGTCAAACACGCCAACCCCTGCGGCGTGGCGGTGGGTGCCAACCCCCTGGAGGCCTACAGCAAAGCCTTTCAGACAGACCCCACCAGTGCTTTTGGCGGCATCATCGCGTTCAACCGCACCCTGGATGGCGCGGCGGCCCAGCAGGTGTCCAAGCAGTTTGTTGAGGTCCTGATGGCCCCCGACTTCACCGCTGAAGCCCTGGAGGTTTTCAAAAGCAAGGTCAACGTGCGCCTGCTGAAAATCGCGTTGCCGCTTGGTGGCCCTACCGCCTGGGACCAGGGCCTCAACTTCATCGACGCCAAACGGGTCGGCTCTGGCATGTTGCTACAAACCGCCGACATCCACGAGCTGAAGCTGTCCGACCTGAAGGTGGTCACCCAGCGGCAACCCACCGAGCAACAGCTGCAAGACCTGTTGTTCGCCTGGAAAGTGGCGACCTACGTGAAGAGCAACGCGATCGTGTTCTGCGCCAACGGCATGACCTTTGGTGTGGGCGCGGGCCAGATGAGCCGTTTGGATTCGGCCCGCATCGCCAGCATCAAGGCGCAGGCGGCTGGTTTGTCGCTGGTGGGCACCGCCGTGGCCAGCGACGCGTTTTTCCCGTTCCGCGACGGGCTGGACGTGGTGGTGGACGCCGGCGCGACCTGCATCATCCAACCCGGTGGCAGCATGCGGGATCAGGAAGTGATCGACGCGGCCAACGAGCGTGGCGTGGCCATGGTGTTCAGCGGCGTGAGGCACTTCCGCCACTGAGCCCTTGGGGGCGGTTTCACCCGCCCTTTGGTCCTCAAGCGCCGATCAAAAACACCGCTGGTAGCGACAGGGGCAGCTTTGGAAGGCTTTTTTTCCAAGCCGCCACTGGCGCGCTGTGGTGGGTTTGTTCGGGCAAGGTGATCCCGCAAGAGACCGCCAGGCGCGTGGTGGGCTTGAGTGTGGCCAGCGCGCTTTGCAACAGCGCGTCGTTGCGGTACGGGGTTTCAATAAAAAGCTGGGTCTGGCCGGTTTTAAGGGCCAGCGCTTCCAGCTCGCGCAGGCGCTGGGCGCGGCCGGCTGGGTCTTGGGGCAGGTAGCCCACAAACGCAAAGTGTTGGCCGTTCAGCCCGCTGGCGGCCAGCGCGAGCACCAGCGACACGGGGCCCACCAGCGGCACCACCGGTATGCCCAGGGCGTGGGCCGCGCGCACCACCGAGGCGCCGGGGTCGGCGATGGCGGGCATACCCGCTTCGCTGACCAAGCCCATGTTGTGCCCGGCTACCGCAGGGGCCAACAGGGGGCGGGCGTCAAAACCACCCTGGCTGTGGTGGTCGCCTTTTTTATGGACCTCGCGCGGCAGTTCCTGCAGCTGCAGGGTTTGCAGGGGGGCTTGCAAGGGGCACACCGCGTCCACCCGTTTCAAAAAAGCCCGGGTGCTTTTGGCGTTTTCCGTGACCCAATGGCCCAGGCCGCTGGCCACCTGGACCGTGTGCAGGGGCAACACGGTGGCCAGGTCGGGCAAAGCCGGGCCGGCACACCCAAAATCCAGGGGGGTGGGCACCAGGTACAGGCGGCCGGGTGGGGTGTTGTTGGCGCTCATGGCAGGGCCAGGCCCGCGGCGCGCAGCAGGCCCACGGTGCGGATCAGGGGCAGGCCCACCAGCGCGGTGGGGTCGTCGTTGTCGATGCGTTCCAGCAGGGTGATGCCCAAGCCTTCGCTTTTGGCACTGCCCGCGCAGTCGTAGGGGGTTTCGGCGCGCAGGTAACGCTCGATCTGGTCCAGGGAGAGGGTGCGGAAGACCACCCGCACCGGGGCCAGTTCGCAGCGGGCGAAACCGGTGTCGCGGCACACCACCGCCACCGCGGTCTGGAACACCACCGTTTGCCCACTCATCTGCTGCAACTGGGCCACAGCCCGTTCGTGTGTGCCGGGTTTGCCCAAGGGGTGGCCGTGCAGGTCGGCCACCTGGTCGCTGCCGATCACCCAGGCCCCGGGGTGCAGGTCGGCCACCGCCTGGGCTTTGGCCAGGGCCAGGCGCTGGGCCAACGCGGCCGGGGTTTCTTGGGGCAGGGGGGTTTCATCCACCCCGGGTGATACCACGTCGAAGGGCACGCGCAAGCGGTCCAGCAGTTCGCGGCGGTAACGGGAGGTGGAGCCCAGTATCAGGGGGCGTGCCAAAGAGCGTGTGGGTGGAAGAAGGTCGGCCATGGGGCTATTGTCCGGAATTTCCCAGGGCTGGGTTTTTTGCGGTACCGTTGGGGCCCATGGACGATTTGCAACCCCTGTGCAACAGCCGTGATTTGGTGGACAGCGGCGAGGCGGTGCCTTTTGACGTGGTGTACGGTGGCCAGACCTGCCGGGCCTTTGCCATCCGTTACCAAGGCCAGGTGCACGCCTACCTGAACCGCTGCAGCCATGTGGCCATGGAAATGGACTGGCGAGCCAACCATTTTTTTGACCTGACTGGCCACCAGTTGGTCTGCGCCAGCCACGGGGCGTTGTTTCGGCCCGACACCGGGGCCTGCACCGGCGGGCCCGGTCGGGGGCCTTTGGTGAAGATTCCCGTGGTGGAGCAGGGTGGGGTGGTGTCCTGGCAGGCACAATACAACCTGCGCCCTGTGGCGTTCTGAACACCGTTATGCAAGACCTCGATCCCGACACCCCGGTCGCCCCCCAGGCGACCCCCCCCAGCGCGCCGGCACCCGCTCCCTCCCCCGCACCTTCCTGGGAGCGGCAGACCCTGGAGAAACTGGCGATGGCCTTGTTGGCCGAGCAGCGCAGCGCCCGCCGTTGGAAAGTGGCCCTGCGCTTGTTGTGGCTTGCCTTTTTGGGGGCTTTGGCCTGGGTGTTGTTTGCCCAGGTACCGGCGGGCCCATCCAACAGCGCGCCCCACACCGCCTTGGTCGAGGTGCGGGGCGAAATCGCTGCCGACACCGAGGCCAGCGCCCAGTTTGTGGTCAGTGCCCTGCGCTCAGCCTTTGAGGACCCTGGCGCCAAAGGGGTGGTGCTGTTGATCAACTCGCCCGGTGGCAGCCCGGTGCAAGCGGGCATCATCAACGACGAGATCCACCGCTTGAAGGCCTTGCACAACAAACCCGTGCATGCAGTGGTGGAAGAAACCTGCGCCTCGGCCGCCTACTACATCGCCGCCGCTGCCGACAACATCTACGTGGACAAAGCCAGCTTGGTGGGCAGCATTGGTGTGTTGATGGATGGGTTTGGTTTTAACGAGCTGATGGGCAAGGTGGGGGTGGAGCGCCGCCTGTTGACCGCTGGCGAGAACAAAGGGTTTCTCGACCCCTTCAGCCCGCAAAGCGCCCAACAAAAGGCTTACGCTCAAACCATGCTGAACGAGATCCACGCCCAGTTCATAGACGTGGTCAAAAAAGGCCGTGGTGACCGCCTCAAAGAACACCCCGACCTGTTCAGCGGCTTGGTCTGGAGCGGGCAGGCCGCCGTCAAACTGGGTTTGGCAGACGACACCGCCAGCCTGGACCAGGTGGCCCGCGACGTGATACAGGCCGAGGACATCATCGACTACACCCACCACGAAAACGTGGCGTCTCGTTTGGCCAAACGGTTTGGGGCTGGCATGGGTGAGTCCATGCTGCGCATCACCCAACAGTCTGCGTGGTCCTTGCGCTGATACACGCCCACCCTGGTTCTGCGTAAAAACCCCCGAGCCACCGGGGGTTTTTTGCGTTGGGTCCCCTGGACTTTTGGAGGCGTGCTGCCACAATGGGTCAGCACCGATCCCTTCTTGTGGAGGCTTCCAACTTGAGACGCCCAGCGGTTTACAGTGCCCGGCCCAGCACGCAGCCCACGCCGCTTGATGCAACGGCGGCAGTGCCGCGTGTGCCGCTGCTTCAAAGGATGAGGCGGTGGGGCGGGCAACCCCGCACTTTGTGGGCGGCATGGGTGGTGGTGGCTGCTGTGGCCGGCTGGGCAGCTTGGGGCCGCCCGGTGGGTGCGCCAGCGCTGACCCAAAAAGCGTTCGACCAAGCGGTGTTGCACACCCTGGAAACCCAGGCGTGGCCGTCCCAGGCGGCCCGGGCCTACGAAGCGGCCATCGGGTCGGTGGTGCGCGTGACCGCTTGGGGCAAACACCCCAAAACCGGGGAAGCGGTGGAACAAGGGGTGGGCACTGGGGTGGTCATTGTGGACAAGGGCGTGATTTTGACCAACCTGCACGTGGTGCAGGGCGCCGACACACTCAAGGTGGTGTTTGCCGACGGCTTCGAGGCCAGCGCACGGGTGGTGGGCGCCAAACCCGAGAGCGACTTGGCCGTGATCCAGGCCCTCGAGGTGCCCGACGATCTAAAAGCCGCCACCATGGGCAGCAGCGCCGAGCTTCGCCCTGGCGATGGTGTAGTGGCCGTGGGCCACCCTTTTGGCATCGGCCCGTCGGTGTCGGCCGGTGTGGTGTCGGGCTTGCAGCGCTCGTTCCGCTCGCCCGATGGCGGCCAAAGCCTGAAAAACCTGATCCAGTTTGATGCCGCGGCCAACCCGGGCAATTCGGGTGGGCCGTTGGTCAACATGGCTGGCGAGGTGGTGGGCATCGTGACCGCCATCTACAACCCGTCGGAACAACGCACCTTTGTCGGCATCGGGTTTGCCGTGCCCATTGAAAGCGCGGCCTCGGCCGCTGGTTTGCCACCCTTCTGAAAGGTCCCCATGAGCGCCCAGACCCCCGCCACCGAAACCGCCCAGTTGATGGAACGTGTGTTGTTTGAGGTGAAGCGGGTGGTGGTGGGGCAGGACCGCTTCCTGGAGCGGGTGATGGTGGCCCTGTTGGCCCAGGGGCATTTGCTGGTGGAAGGGGTGCCCGGGTTGGCCAAGACCCTCACCATCAAAACCCTCGCCAGGGTCTTGGACGGCCGGTTCCGGCGCATCCAGTTCACCCCCGATTTGGTCCCCGCCGACCTGGTGGGCACGCGGGTCTACAACCAAAAAACCGCCGAGTTTTCCACCACCTTGGGGCCGGTGTTCGCCCACCTGCTGCTGGCCGATGAAATCAACCGGGCCCCGGCCAAGGTGCAAAGCGCTTTGCTGGAGGTGATGCAGGAGCGCCAGGTCACCATCGCTGGCGAGACCCACCGCTTGGAAGAGCCCTTTTTGGTCATGGCCACGCAGAACCCCATTGAAACCGAAGGGACCTACCCCTTGCCCGAGGCCCAGGTGGACCGTTTCATGATGAAGGTTTGGGTGGACTACCCGACCGACGACGAAGAGGCCGTGATCGTGGAGCGGGTCACCGGGCCGCGCATCGATGTGGGGGCGGTGGCCACCACCGCGGACCTGGTGCGCATGCAGGCCTTGTGCCGGCAGGTGTACGTGGACCCCACCCTGGTGCAGTACGCCGTGCGTTTGGTGTCGGCCACCCGCCGCCCTGCGGCGCATGGTTTGGAGGGCCTGACCCGCCTGATCGCCTACGGGGCCAGCCCCCGTGCCACCATCGCCCTGACCGAGGGCGCCCGCGCCCTGGCCACCTTGCGGGGCCGCACCTACGCCTTGCCCGAAGACATGGTGGACCTGGTGCCGGACGTGTTGCGGCACCGGGTGGTGTTGTCTTACGAGGGCTTGGGCCAGGGCCTGACACCGGACGCCCTGGTGCAACAGGTGATGGCCAAGCTGCCACCGCCGCCCAAGCCTTTGATGCACGAAGCCCCTCTGGCCCCGTTGGCCCAGGTGGCCTGAGCGGAGCCCCCCATGTGGTGGCGACGCCGTGCAGCCAACAACCCGGTCGTGGCCCCGGTGGTGGTGCCGCCGCCGCCGGAAGCTGCCCACGCCCTGCTGCATCGCCTGGAGTGGCAGGTGCTCAAGCGCTTGGACGGCACCGTGCAGGGCGAGCACCGCACGGCCATGCGGGGGGCTGGTCTGGACCTGGCCGATTTGCGGGAATACACCGCCAACGACGACGTGCGCCACATCGACTGGAACGTGACCGCCCGCATGTCCACACCTTACGTCCGCGAGTTCATGGAAGACCGGGCCATGGTTGGGTGGTTGGTGCTGGACCTCAGCCCCTCGGTGGGTTTTGGCTCGGGTGCGCACGGCAAATTTGAGGTTTTGTTGGCTTTTACCGGGGTGCTCAGCCGCTTGCTGACCCGCCACGGTAATCGGGTGGGGGCCTTGTTGTTTGGGGGCGATGGCCCGCCCGTGCGGGTGCCACCGGGCGCGGGCCGTGCCCATGTGTTGCGCCTGTTGGCCACGGTGCAGGCCCGTGCGCCCCGCCCCGACGGCCCCCCCACCGACACCCGCTTGGCCGACTGGCTGGGGCAGGTGGGGGCGCTGCTGCGCCAGCGCTGCAGCGTGTTTGTGGTCAGCGATTTCATCAGCCCGCCCGGGTGGGAGCGGCCCCTGGGGCAATTGGCCCACCGGCACGACGTGTTGGCCGTGCGTTTGGTGGACCCGCTGGAGCGGGCCATCCCCGACCTGGGCTGGGTGCCCCTGCGCGACCTGGAGTCGGGCGAGCGCTTGTGGGTGGACACCCAAGACCCCGGCTTTCGCGAGCGGTTTGCCGCCTTGGCGCAGGCGCAGGAGGCGACGCTGCTGGCGGGCTTGGCGGCGGCCGGGGTGGACACCTTGGGCTTGTCCACAGACGAGGACCTGGTGGACGCGCTGCGGCGCCTCTTGACCCTGCGGCAACGCCGCGGACACGCCACGGGCTGGCAACCCCCCCTGGGAGCACGTGCATGAACACCCCCTTGACGTTTTTTTGGCCCCAGATGTTGTGGTCGCTGCTGTTGGTGCCCCTGCTGGTGGGGGTGTACCTGTGGTTGTTGCGGCGCAAGCAGCGGGCCGCGGTGCCCTACGCCCACCTGTTGTTGGTGAAGGCGGCCATGGGCCGCGGTGGGTGGCGGCGGCACGTGCCCCCGGTGCTTTTTTTGTTGGCCCTGACCTGCATGTTGGTGGCGTCTGCCCGGCCGTTTGCCACCCTGGTGTTGCCCAACACCCAACAAACCATCATCTTGGCCATGGACGTGTCGGGCAGCATGCGGGCCACCGATGTCGAGCCCAACCGCCTGGTGGCCTCTCAAAACGCCGCCAAATCCTTTTTGGCCGACCTGCCCCGCCAGATCAAGGTCGGTATCGTGGCTTTTGCGGGCACCGCCCAGGTGGTGCAGCCCCCCACCTTGAACCGCGAAGACCTGGTGGCCGCGATTGACCGTTTCCAGATGCAGCGCGCCACCGCCATTGGCAGCGCGATCGTGGTGTCGCTGGCCGAGATTTTTCCCAAGGCCGGTATCGACCTGGCCGACATGACCTATGGCCGCGACAAGCCCCGTGGCCGGGCCTTGGACGCGCCGCCCGCCGAAAAGCAACCCCACACCCCGGTGCCGCCGGGGTCTTACGGTTCAGCGGCCATCATTTTGTTGACCGATGGGCAGCGCACCACCGGTGTGGACACCCAGGAGGCGGCGCAAATGGCGGCCGACCGGGGTGTGCGTATCTACACCGTGGGCATGGGCACGGTGGAGGGGGAGACCATCGGGTTTGAGGGTTGGTCCATGCGGGTGCGCCTGGACGAGGAAACCCTCAAGGCAGTGGCTGGCAAAACCCTGGGCGAGTACTACTACGCGGGCACCGCGGACAACCTGAAACAGGTTTACAAAACCTTGGGTTCGCGCTTGACCGTGGAGAAAAAAGACACCGAAATTTCCGGCCTGCTGGCGATGGTGGCGGCCTTGTTGTCGGTGCTGTCGGCGGGTTTGTCGCTGTTGTGGTTCCAGCGCATTGCCTGAGCCTGGCCTGAGGGCACAATCGGCCCATGGACACAAAATGGATGGTGGTGGGTGGTGGTTTGGCCGGTTGGGGCGCGGCACTGGCGCTGGCCCGCGCGGGGCAGGGCGCCACCGTTCTGGAGCAGGCGCCGGTGTTTGCCGAAGTGGGCGCGGGCATCCAGTTGGGACCCAATGCCGTCCGGGTGTTGCACAGCTGGGGCCTGGCACAGGCTCTGGCCCCGGTCTTGACGCACCCCGAATCGCTGCGGGTCCACGACGCCGTGGACGGGTGCGAGCTGGGATGCTTGCGCCTCGGGGCCACAGCCCAAGCGCGTTATGGTGAGCCCTACGCTACGGTGCACCGGGCCGATTTGCACCGGGTGTTGGTCCAGGCGGCCCAACAGACCGGGCGTGTGGCGGCGGTACTGGACAGCCGGGTCGAACGCGTTCAAAGCGGCCCCGACGGTGTGCAGGTGCAAACCGCCTCGGGCCAGGCGTGGAACGCCCAGGTGGTGCTGGGGTGTGACGGGCTGTGGAGCCGTGTCCGCCAGCAGTTGTGGGCCGATGGGGCCCCCTATTTCACCGGCCACCTGGCCTACCGGGGTTTGGTGCCGGTGGCCGACGTGCCAGCCGCTTGGCGCGGCCCAGATGTGCGGGTGTGGTTGGGGCCACGGCTGCACGTGGTGCATTACCCGGTGATGGCCGGGCGCATGCTGAACGTGGTGGCGGTGGTCCATGGCGAGCTGCCCACCGGGCCCTTGGGCTGGGACCACCCCGGGCACGCGCAGGCCTTGCACAAAGCCTTGGGGCCTGTGGCCCCGGGTTTGCAGGGCGTGTTATCGGCCGTGGCCGACTGGGGCTTGTGGCCCCTGCACGTTCGGGCGGCTTTGGTGGGCTCCGCCGGCCACTGCCGGGACCGGGTGGCCTTGCTGGGCGATGCCGCCCACCCCATGCGACCCTACCTGGCCCAGGGGGCGGCCATGGCCCTGGAAGACGCGTGGGCCTTGGCCCGCCAGCCCGGTGCCCACACGCCCGAGGGTTTGCAGGCCTGGGCGCGGCAGCGCTGGGCCCGCAACGCCTGGGTGCAGGCCCGCTCACAACGCAACGGGGTGGTTTTCCACGCGCGTGGGCCTTTGCGCTGGGCCCGTGACACGGCCATGCGTGTGCTGGGCGAGCGCCTGTTGGACCAGCCCCGCTTGTACGGAGGCCCCCCAGGCGCGTGACCCGGGTACCAACCCGACACCCCACCGCTGTTACAGCTGGGTTCGCAGCGTCCAGATTTCGGGGAACAGCACCACGTCCAGCATCTTGCGCAGGTAGGTGGTACCGCCCGTGCCACCGGTGCCGGGTTTCAGGCCGATCACCCGTTCCACGGTGGTCAGGTGGCGGAAGCGCCACAGGCGGAAAGCGTCTTCCAGGTCGGTCAGTTCCTCGCCCAGTTGGTAAAGGTCCCAGTGTTGTTCGGGGGCGCGGTACACCGTGAGCCACGCCGCTTGCACCGCTTCGCTGGCGGCGTAGGGGGCCGTCCAGTCCCGGTCCAGGTGGCTGTGGGGCACGGGCACGCCCCGGCGTGCCAACAGGCGCAAGGCCTCATCGTACAAAGACGGGGCTCGGTAAGCGGCCTCCACCAAGGCCAGCAGGTCGGGCCGGTGGGCATGGGGCTGCAACATGGCGCGGTTTTTGTTGCCCAACGTGAACTCGATACAACGGTACTGGTAGCTTTGGAAGCCACTGGACTGGGCCAGGTAGGGCCGGATGGCGCTGTACTCGGGGGGGGTCATGGTGGCCAACACGTCCCAGGCGTGCACCAGTTGCTCCATCACCTTGCTGACCCGGGCCAGCATCTTGAAAGCTGTGGGCAGCTTGTCGTTGGCGATGTGGGCCACCGCCGCTTGCAGCTCGTGCAGCATCAGCTTCATCCACAACTCGCTGGTTTGGTGCTGCACGATGAACAGCATCTCGTTGTGATCTGGCGACAGCGGTTTTTGGGCGGTCAGGATGGCGTCCAACTGCAGGTAGTCGCCATAACTCATCGACTGGCTGAAGTCGAGTTGGGCTTTTTCGCTGCGCACGATGGCCTCGGGGTTTTGGGCGCCAGGGGTGTGGGGGGCTGAGCCGCTGTCGGGTGTGTTGTCTGGGCTGTGGAAGGGGCACATGGACATGGTGGGTCTTTCGTCAGGGAAGGGCGCGCAGCACGGCGCGCACGGGGCTGGCGTCGGCTTGCATCAGTTTCAGGGGCAGGGCGATGAGTTCGTAGTCGCCCTCGGGCACGTGGTCGAGCAGCAGGTTCTCCAGCACGCGCAGGCCCCGCTGGCGCAGCACCTGGTGGCTGTCCAGGGCCTTGTTGTCGGCGGGGTCCACGCTGGCGCTGTCGGTGCCAACCAGGCACACGCCGTGGTCGGCCAGCAGGGCCACGGTGGCGGGGTCCAAGGCGGGCAGCTGCTGGTCAAAAGCCGCTTGTGGAATGGACGCGTAGACGCGCACCAGCACCCGGGGTGGCAGGGGCCGATCGGGGCCCCAAGCGTGTTGGATGTGGTGGGGCTGCACCAGCGGGCCGCAACCGATGGCGTGGATCACACGGCAAGGTCCCAAGTACGGGTGCAGGTCCACGGCACCGATGGGTGGTCCTTCGGGGTCGTAGTGCAGGGGGGCGTCGGCGTGGGCGCCCACGTGCGGCGAGAGCGTGATGGCGCTCACGTTGACGGGGCACCCAGGGCCTATGGTGGCCGCCCACGTCTGGCTGTAGGGCGTGTCACCCGGAAACACCGGTGCGCCGGTGTGGATGGGGGGGGAAATGTCCCAAAAGGTGTTCATGGGCGCTGAAGGTAGCACCGCCCATGGGGGCGTGGTGTCGGTTATTTCCAACAACCGGGGGCGCTGGGCAGGGGCGGCAAGCCCAGCTTTTGGCGCGCCTTGTGGCAGCCGTCGCTGCCCTCTTCAAACTCGCGGCAAGGGGATGGGCGCCACTCGTAAATGCCACAACCCACCGACACACCCACCTGGCCCGTCAGGGCCGCGCAGCGCGGCGGCCAGTGGTCGGTGCCGCGCATGCGGGCGGTGCTGCCGTTGACCTCAACGGCCAGCCCCATGGGCACGGTGCCACCCGCGTCTTCGAGCTCGTAAGCCGAAAAATCCACACGCCACCAGGCGCAACAGGCGCCACAGCGTTGGCACTCGCTCATGGGGCCACCCGTGTCACAAACAGCCCAGCAGCAGGTACTCCATGAGCGCCTTCTGCACGTGCATGCGGTTTTCGGCCTCGTCCCACACCACGCTTTGGGGGCCGTCGATCACCTCGGCCGTGACCTCTTCGCCCCGGTGGGCCGGCAGGCAGTGCATGAACAGGGCGTTGGGCTGTGCCACGGCCATCATCTCGGTGTTGACGCACCAGGCCGCAAACGCCTGTTTGCGGGCCTCGTTTTCGGCCTCGTAACCCATGCTGGTCCAGACGTCGGTGGTGACCAGGTCGGCACCACGGCAGGCGTCCATGGGGTTGTCAAACACTTGCCAACAGTCGCCGCAGTCGACACCGGCCACATCGGGGTTGACGCCGTAGCCACTGGGGGTGCTCACATGCACCTTGAAGCCCAGCGTGTTGGCCGCTTGCAGCCAGGTGTTGGCCATGTTGTTGCCGTCACCTACCCAGGCCACGGTGGTGCCTTTCAGGGCCTCCATGTCCAGCGTGCCGTCGGGGCGTTTGCCGCGGTACTCCAACCAGGTGAACAGGTCGGCCAGGATCTGGCAGGGGTGGAACTCGTTGGTCAAACCGTTGATGACCGGCACCCGCGAGTGGGCCGCGAACCGCTCGATCTTGTCTTGACCGAACGTGCGGATCATGACGATATCGGTCATGCGGCTGATGACACGGGCGCTGTCCTCGATGGGCTCGGCGCGGCCCAGCTGGCTGTCGCCGGTGGTCAGGTGCACCACGCTGCCACCCAGCTGGTACATGCCGGCCTCGAAGCTGACGCGGGTGCGGGTGCTGGCCTTTTCAAAAATCATGGCCAGGGTGCGGTCGGTCAGCGTGTGGTGCTTTTGGTAGGTTTTGAAACGGTGCTTGATCAGGGCCGCGCGCTCGAACAGGTAGGCGTACTCGGCAGCGCTGAAATCCTTGAACTGGAGGTAGTGCTTCACAGGCACTGGGGGCGTGATGGCGGCGTTCATGCGGCTTCGGCCAAAAAGGCTTTGATCAAGGGCACCAAGGTGGCCACGATTTCATCGGCTTCGGCGGTGCTCAGCACCATGGGGGGCACCATGCGCACCACCGTGTCGGCGGTGACGCTCAGCAAAAGGCCAGCGTCGGCACAGCGGTTGACCAATACGCCACAGGGGCGGTCCAGCTCGACACCCAGCATCAGGCCCTTGCCACGGATTTCTTTGACGCCTTGGACCCCCATGAGTTGGGTGACCAAGGCGGTGTGCAGGTGCAGGCCGACTTTG
>JBEBBB010000443.1:0-3024 GCA_041158605.1 Pseudomonadota bacterium | reverse complement strand
TTGCTTGTTCCATCCTGCCTGAAAGTGCCCTGTTGCTTTTGGGGCCTGCAGCGGCAGTGAACCACACACCGATAGGCCCACCTGCTATGTGGAACCAGCTGGTGTTGGCGATACCCACGGCACGCCCGATGAGCCGCCTGACCCAAGAAACCATCAAACTTTTGAAAGGGTTGGATTTCCGGCGAGGTGCCTAAACCCCATGTGGACATGAGACAAAGCAATCTAGGATCACTCTTGGTTCCCCCATAGTGCTTTCACCTGTGCCCTGAACCACACCAAAGCCGGTTCTTTGAAGGTGCGGCGGTGCCAATACTGGTACAGGGTGAAAACCGGGGCTCGAAAGGGCAGTGGCAACACCACCAGGTCACCGGACCGGGCGACATCCTGGGCGGTGCCCAAGGGCACCGTGGCCACTAGGTCTGTGACCGCCACGGTGGCTGCCAGGCCAAGGTGGTGCGGCGAGCTGAACGCCACTTTGCGTTGGATGCGCTGGCGCTGGAGCGCTTTCTCCAGCAAGGCGTTGGACTTGGCGGGTGTGGCAACCACCGCATGGTCCATCGTCTGGTACGCGGCCTTGGTCAAACCCGAGCGCAACACCGGGTGGCCTTTGCGCACAAAACACGCGTAACTGTGCTTGAACAAGGCTTGTCTGAAAAAGCTGTCGCGTTCCAGATCGGGGTAGTAGCCCATGGCCAGATCCACCTCGCCCATGGCCAACCGTTCCGACAGCGGTAAAGATGTGGTGGACATGACCTGCAAACAAGCCTGCGGAGCGGCCTGTGCAAGGTGTTGCACCAAGCGGGGCGCGAACACCACCTCACCCACATCCGACATCGCCACGCGAAACACGGTGTCGGTTTGCCGGGGTTCAAACACGGACGGCCCCAGCACCTGTTGCTCCACTTGCTGAAGCACCGAGCGGGCGGTCTCCGCAAGCGCCAGCCCGCGCGGGGTGGGCTTCATACCGATACCGGTGCGCACAAACAGGTCGTCTCCCAAGCGCTTTCGCAAACGAACCAACGCCGTGCTGAAACCCGACTGGCTCATGCCCAATTGGTCGGCGGCTTTGCCCACATGGCGGGTTTGGTCCAAGGCGGCCACAACCCGCAACAGGTTCAGGTCAAAAGTAGACATCTTCAAGAACGATAAAGCTTATGTGCGTTAACCGATTGAACGATGTTTATACGCCATTTAGCATGCCACTGCGAACCAAACATGACCCTCCATGACTCCAACAGACGACCACACCAAAGCCTTTGAGGCCGTGCAACGGGCTGTGCCCATCACACGCATGGTGGACTATGGCGTGCCCCTGGGCGATGCGCTGCGGGTTCACGCCACCCCCAACCAACTGGCGCGCACCACATGGGACATGGCCTGTTCCGCCTTGGCGATGTCACACACCCAAGCGGCCCAAGCCGCGGCACAACAAGGCGCGCACGCCACAGCCGCTTGGTCGTGGCGGTCCGCCAGCGCGCTGTGGCAGTGCGCGCAGCTGGCGTACACCCAAGACACCGCGCGCAAACGTGAGTTGTACGCATCGGCACACGGGGCGCTGGCCTCGCACGCCAGCCTGGCGGGCGATATGGCTCCCAAGGTTATCAGGGCCGATGGTGTTGACCTGTACACGTGGGAGGTGCGACCCGCCACACCCGCGCATGGTTGGGTGCTGGTCCTTGGCGGGCTCAGCGGTTGGGGTGGCGTCTACCTGGACATGGGAAGGGCCTTGGCCTTGCGGGGTTTGGCCGTGACACTGGTGGAAGGGCCAGGCCAAGGCCTGACCCGGATGTGGTCACAAGCGTACGCCACGGCCAACCGCTTGGCCTTGTTGCGCGCCTGTCTGGACGATGCCGCGCAAGCGGGTGCCCAACGGTTCGGCGTGTGGGGGAACAGCTTTGGCGGTTTGTTTGCCAGCCACCTGGCGGTGCAGGACCACAGGGTCAGCGCCTTGTGTGTCAACGGCGCCCCCATGGCACCCACATGGCCAGACTTCCGAACACCCCGGGAGCAAATGCTGGCGGCGTTCGGCCTGACGCAAGAGGGGGACGCCAAGGACGCCCTGGCCCAGTTGGCCTTGACACCCGGGCGGCATGTGGCGGCAGCCGATGTGCTGGTGCTTGAAGGGGGCCAAGACCCGCTGGTGCCCTTGGGCAGCCAAAAAACCTTTTGGGATTTGGCCCCTGGTCAAACCCACGACCTGATGACCTGGCCCGATGGCGAACACACCCTCTACAACCACGCCGAGGCCCGCAACGCCCATGTGGCGGATTGGTTTGCCCAACGGCTGGGGCCAGGGCGAACACCCTAAAACAACCCTGTTCAAGGAGACAACATGAACACCAACAACCTTTCAGCCGATGTGATAGTGGTGGGCTACGGCCCCACCGGGCTGGTTCTGGCCTCGTTGCTGGGCCAGCGTGGCCACCAAGTGGTGGTGGTCGAACGCTGGCCACAGTTGTACGGCAAACCACGCTTGACACACATCGATGGCGAAACCGCCCGCCTGGTGTCTTTGGTGGGTGATGGTGAGCAGGCGCTGCGCGAGGCTTGGACCACGCCCCATTACAACTGGATCAACGGCAAAGGCCAGTTGCTGATTGATGTGGGGGCAGGGAATACCCGGAAAATGCTGTGGGACGACCACCTATCGGTCCACCAACCCCATATCGAAGACAGCATCCACGAACGGGTGAGCGCCATGCCAAATGTGCGCTTGTTGCGGGGGTACCTGGCCACGGGCCTGGAACAAGACGGCAACCACGTTCGTTTGACCTGCAGACCGTGGGCCAAAGGCCAAGTCACCACCGACCAAACCGCGAACCCTTTGGTGGTTGAAGGCCGCTATCTGGTGGGCGCCGATGGTTCCAAAAGTTTTGTGCGGCAAAGCCTGGGTATTCAACGCGTCGACTTCGGTTTCAATGAACGCTGGTTGTGCGTGGACACCGAGCCCCTCAAGCCGTTGCCACCCACCTTCAACGAAAACGCCGTTCAGGTCTGCGACCCCAAGCGCGGCCACATGTTCAT
>JBEBBB010000442.1:0-9197 GCA_041158605.1 Pseudomonadota bacterium | reverse complement strand
GGTCGATGAGCCCATCGATGCCACCCAGTGTGGTGGCAAAGAAAACTGCATGGGTGAGGGCCAACGCTGCATGACCCACGAACTGTGGGCCACCCTGAACGCCAAGATGGTTGATTTTCTCGACTCCATCTCCCTCCAAAAGCTCGTGGACGAGCAGTTGGCCAAAGGTGTGGTGGTTGAAAACGCGCCCCTGATCAAACGCGCTATTTCATCGGCGCCTGTGGTCAAACCCATCCGCGTGAACGCCCCCAATTCTGTTTTTGCCTTGGGTGCCGCCGGCACCAAATGACACCATGAGCTCGACCCCGCATTTCCCCATTTACATGGACTACAGCGCCACCAACCCCTGCGACCCGCGGGTGGTGGACCAGATGGTGCCCTGGTTGTACGAGCACTTTGGCAACCCCGCCTCGCGCAGTCACGCGTGGGGTTGGGAGGCCGAAAAAGCCGTTGAAACCGCCCGCGAGCAGGTGGCCGACCTGATCGGTGCCGACCCCCGCGAAATCGTCTGGACCAGCGGTGCAACCGAGTCCAATAACCTGGCCATCAAAGGCGCGGCGCACTTTTACAAGGGTAAAGGCAAGCACCTCATCACCGTCAAAACCGAGCACAAAGCCGTGCTCGACACCATGCGCGAACTCGAGCGCCAGGGTTTTGAGGTCACCTACCTCGACGTGCTGCCCGATGGCCTGGTCGACCTCGACGTCTTCAAGGCGGCCATCCGCCCCGACACCATCTTGGCCTCGGTCATGTTCGTGAACAACGAAATCGGTGTGGTGCAAGACGTGACCGCCTTGGGCACCATTTGCCGCGAAAAGGGTGTGGTTTTCCACGTCGACGCCGCCCAAGCCACTGGCCGGGTGGACATTGATTTGAAGGCCTTGCCCATCGACCTGATGAGCCTGACCTCGCACAAAACATACGGCCCCAAGGGCATAGGCGCCTTGTACGTGCGCCGCAAACCCCGCATCCGCCTTGAAGCGCAGATGCACGGAGGTGGTCACGAGCGTGGCATGCGTTCGGGCACTTTGCCCACCCACCAGTGTGTGGGCATGGGTGCGGCCTACGCCCTGGCCAAGGCCGAGATGCACGCCGAGTTGCCCCGCATCCAGGCCCTGCACGACCGCCTGCTGGCCGGCTTGTCCCAGATCGAAGAATCGTTCATCAACGGCCACGCGACCCGCCGCGTGCCCCACAACCTGAACATGAGCTTCAACTACGTGGAAGGCGAATCCCTGATCATGGGCATCAAGGGTTTGGCCGTGTCCAGTGGTTCGGCCTGCACCTCGGCCAGCCTGGAGCCCAGCTACGTGTTGCGCGCCCTGGGCCGCAGCGACGAGCTGGCCCACAGCAGCCTGCGCATGACCATAGGCCGCTGGACCACCGAACAAGAGATCGATTACGCCATCCAGTCCATCCAGCAAAACGTGGCCAAGCTGCGCGAGCTTTCTCCCCTCTGGGAGATGTACAAAGACGGCATAGACCTGTCCACCATCCAGTGGGCAGCTCACTGACAGGAGCATCAAAATGGCATACAGCGACAAGGTCATCGACCACTACGAAAACCCCCGCAACGTGGGCAGCTTTGAAAAAGGCGACGACTCCGTCGGCACCGGCATGGTGGGCGCCCCCGCCTGTGGCGACGTGATGAAGCTGCAGATCAAGGTCAACCCCCAGACCGGGGTTATCGAAGACGCCCGTTTCAAAACCTACGGCTGTGGTTCGGCCATCGCTTCCAGCTCGCTGGTCACCGAGTGGGTGAAGGGCAAAACCCTGGACCAGGCCGCCGCTTTGAAGAACAGCGAGATTGCCGAAGAACTGGCCTTGCCGCCGGTCAAGATCCACTGCTCCATCTTGGCCGAAGACGCCATCAAGGCCGCGGTCGACGACTACAAGAAAAAACACGCCCATTAACACCGAGCCGGACATGTCAGTCACCATTTCCGCAGCGGCAGCCCGACACGTCACCAAATACCTGGCCCGCCGGGGCAAGGGGGTGGGTGTGCGCCTGGGTGTCAAAACCACCGGTTGTTCGGGCCTGGCCTACAAGCTCGAGTACGCCGATGAGGTGGCCCCCGAAGACGTGGTGTTCGAGGACCAGGGCGTGAAGGTGTTGGTCGACCCCAAAAGCCTGCCCTACCTGGACGGCACCCAGCTCGATTTTGTGCGCGAGGGCCTGAACGAAGGTTTCCGTTTCCACAACCCCAATGAACGGGACAAGTGTGGTTGCGGTGAGTCCTTCCGCGTCTGAGGGCGCTGTGGAGCCCACGTTGCAGGCCCCCAGCCTGCAGGCCACCGATTTTGTGCTGTTTGGCTTGCCGGCCGGTTTTGCGATCGACCGCACCTTGTTGGACGCGCGCTGGAAACAGTTGCAGCGCCAGGCCCACCCAGACCGCCACGCCGCGCAAGGCCCGGCCGCACAGCGGTTGGCCATGCAGTGGTCGGTGCGCATCAACGAGGCCTACAACCGCCTCAAAGACCCGCTTAAGCGCGCCGCCTACTGGTGCGAGTTGCAGGGCGCACCGGTCAATGCCCACAGCAACACGGCCATGCCCGCTGCGTTTTTGATGCAGCAAATGGCGTGGCGCGAGGCCCTGGAAGAGGCCGACACCGTGCCCGCCCTGGAGGCGCTGCTCGCTGAGGTGGACACGGCCCGCGCCGACCTGCTGGCCCAGCTGGCCACGCACATCGACCAAGACCAACAGCCCGTGGCCGCCGTGTCGGCCGTGCGGGCGTTGATGTTCATAGAAAAACTGACCGACGAGGTGCACCAGTCCCTGGAGCGCCTGGAACCCTGACCATGGCTTTGTTGCAGATTTCCGAGCCCGGCCAGTCGCCCGACCCGCACCAGCGGCGGGTGGCGGTGGGCATAGACCTGGGCACCACCCACTCGCTGGTGGCGTCGGTGCGCCACGGTGTGGCCGAGTGTTTGCCCGACGAGCAGGGCCGTGTGGTCTTGCCCAGTGTGGTGCGTTACCTGCCGCCGGGCAGCGGCTCGGGCCGCCAGATCGGCGCCGACGCCCTGGCCGCGCAAGGCACCGACCCCTTGAACACCATCGCGTCGGTCAAGCGCCTGATGGGGCGCAGCCTGGCCGATTTGCAGGCCCAGGGTGTGGCCGCCCGTTTGCCTTACACCGTGGTGGATGGCCAAGGCATGGCGGCCGTGCGCACCGTGGCTGGCGACAAGTCCCCGGTGGAGGTGAGCGCGGAGATTTTGGCCACCTTGCGCTACCGCGCCGAAGACAGCTTTGCCGACGACCTGTACGGCGCCGTGATCACCGTGCCCGCCTACTTTGACGACGCGCAACGCCAGGCCACCAAAGACGCGGCGCAAATGGCCGGCTTGAACGTGTTGCGCCTGCTGAACGAGCCCACCGCAGCGGCCATCGCCTACGGTTTGGACCAAGGCAGCGAAGGCATCTACCTGGTCTACGACCTGGGGGGTGGCACCTTTGACGTGTCGGTCTTGCGCCTGGCCCGTGGCGTGTTTGAGGTGATGGCCACCGGGGGCGATTCGGCCCTGGGCGGTGACGACTACGACCGGGCCCTGGCCGATGCCACCTTGGCCCGCGTGGCGCCAGGTACCACCTTGCTCGACCTGGCCGCTGGTGAAAGGGCTTTGTGGGTGGCAACCGCCCGCCATGGCAAAGAGGCCTTGTCCGACGCCGCTTTGTCGGTGGGTGGCACGGTGGATCTGTCGGCCCCTTTGCGGGGCCAGGTGGTGACCCAAGCGGTGTCCATGGCCGACCTGGCCTCTGCCACAGACGCCCTGACCCAACGCACCCTGCAGGCCGTGCGCAAGGTGCTGCGCGACGCGCGCACCGACAAGGCGGATATACAGGGCGTGGTGATGGTAGGGGGCTCCACCCGCATGCCTTTGGTGCGCCAGGCCGTGGCGGCCCACTTTGGCCGGGAGCCCCTGACCAACCTGAACCCCGACGAGGTGGTGGCCTTGGGCGCGGCCATACAGGCCAACCAGCTGGCGGGCAACAACCCCGACGGTGAGTTGCTGCTGCTGGATGTGATCCCCCTGTCGTTGGGCCTGGAGACCATGGGCGGTTTGGTGGAGCGCATTGTGCCGCGCAACACCACCATCCCCACGGCCTTGGCCCAAGACTTCACCACCTTCAAAGACGGCCAAACCGCGTTGGCCTTGCACGTGGTGCAGGGCGAGCGCGACCTGGTGGCCGACTGCCGCAGCCTGGCCCGGTTTGAGCTGCGCGGCATCCCCCCCATGGCCGCTGGTGCCGCCCGCATCCGCGTGACCTTCACCGTGGACGCCGATGGGCTGTTGACGGTCAAAGCGGTGGAGCAGGGCAGCGGTGTGGAGGCGCAGATCGACGTGAAGCCGTCGTACGGCCTAACCGACACGCAGATCGCCGAGATGTTGAAAGACAGCTTCCTGACCGCGCAGCAAGACATGCAAGCGCGTGCCTTGGTGGAAGCCCGGGTGGAGGCCGAGCGCATGCTCGATGCCACGCGCACGGCCTTGGCTGCCGACGCCGATTTGTTGACCGCCGGCGAGCGCGCGGCCATCGCCCAGTTGGTGGCGGCGCTGCAAGCCACCCGCGAGGGCACCGACGCCGCCGCCATCGATGCGGCCACGCAAGCCCTAGCCAAGGGCACCGAGGCCTTTGCGGCCTTGCGCATGAACCGCAGCATCGCCCAGGCCTTGGCTGGGCAAAACGTCGATACCATCTGACCCCATGCCCACCATCACCGTTTTGCCCCACCCGCAACTGTGCCCCCAAGGGGCCCAGCTCCAGGCCTTGCCTGGTACCACCATATGCGAGGCGCTTCTCGATAACCACATCGAGATCGAGCACGCCTGTGACATGAGCTGCGCCTGCACCACCTGCCACGTGGTGGTGCGCCAGGGTTTTCAGAGCCTGAACAGCGCCGAAGAGACCGAAGAAGACCTGTTGGACAAAGCCTGGGGCCTGGAGCCCCAGTCGCGGCTGGGTTGCCAGGCCGTGTTGGCGCAAGCCGACCTGACGGTCGAGATCCCGCGCTACACCATCAACCACGCCCGCGAAAACCACTGAGCCCAGGGGAGGCCCCATGCGCCAAATCGTTCTGGACACCGAGACCACCGGCCTGTCGGCCGCCGATGGCGACCGCATCATCGAGATCGGCTGTGTGGAGCTGCTGCACCGCAAGCTCACTGGCAACAACCGACACATCTACCTGAACCCCGAGCGCGACATCCACGAAGACGCGATGCGGGTGCACGGTATCTCCTTGGCGTTTTTGCAAGACAAACCCAAGTTCGCGGCCGTGGCTGCAGACCTGCTGGACTACTTGCGTGGTGCCGAGCTCATCATCCACAACGCCCCATTCGACATCGGGTTTTTGAACAAAGAGCTGGAGTTGTTGGGGCAGGGGCCCATCACCGAGCTGGTGTTGGGTGTGGTGGACACCCTGGTCATGGCCAAAGAGCTGTACCCCGGCAAACGCAACAGCCTGGATGCCCTGTGCGACCGGCTGGAGGTGGACAACTCGGGCCGCACCCTGCACGGCGCTTTGCTTGATGCCGAGTTGCTGGCCGATGTGTATGTCAACCTGACCCGCGGCCAAAACACCTTGGCCATGGATTTGGGGGGAGCAGATGGTGAAGGCGGTGGTTCGGCCCGCGTGGATTTGTCAGCGTTTGCCATCCCGGTTTTGAAAGCCAACCCACAAGAGCTGGACGCCCATGCGGCTCAGTTGACCGAGTTGGACAAGGCCAGCAAGGGCAAAACCATTTGGCGCCAGGTGGAGTCGGCATAAATTTTCAAGAGGCTTGCCGAAATAGCGTAAATCTGTATATAATTTGAGGCTTCACAGGGCGGTTAGCTCAGTGGTAGAGCACTGCCTTCACACGGCAGGGGTCGCAGGTTCGAACCCTGCACCGCCCACCAAAACACCTGTGAAAAAAGCACCACAAGGCAACTTGGTGGTGCTTTTTTTTTGGCCTGTCACCAGGCCCCCCGCATTACAGGTTACAGCTTAAACGCCCCCACCGCCTGCGTGAGTTGGTGCGCCTGTTCGGCCAGGGCTTGGGTGGCGCCCGTGGCCTGTGTGACCAGTGTGGCGTTCTGCTGGGTCGCGCTTTCCATGTGGGCCATGGCGGCGTTCATGTGCTCGATTTCTGTGCGTTGTTCGGCCGATGCTTTTGACATCTCCTCTAGCAGCGCGGTCACACCTTCCACCGACAGCACAATGTCCTTCATGGTGTGGCCGGCCTCGTTGACCAAGCGCGCGCCATTGTTGACCACCGCCGATGACTCGTCGATCAGTTGGCGTATCTCTAGGGCGGCAGAAGAGCTGCGTTGGGCCAAACTGCGGACCTCGCCGGCCACCACGGCAAACCCACGCCCTTGTTCACCCGCGCGTGCCGCTTCGACCGCCGCGTTCAACGCGAGGATATTGGTTTGGAAGGCTATGCCTTCGATCACACCAATGATGTCTACCACCTTGCGTGAGCTGGCACTGATGGCCTCCATGGTGTTCACCACGTTTCCAACGGCCTGGCCGCCCCGCGCGGCCACATCGGAGGCGGCCAGTGCCATGCGATTGGCCTGTTGGGCCCGTTCTGCGTTGTCCCGAACCGCCGTGGTGAGTTCCGCCATGTTCGCAGCCGTTTCTTGCAAGGACGACACCTGCTCTTGGGTGTGCAGGGCCAACGCTTGGTTGCCCCCTGCGATGTCGCTGGCGTGGTTGGCGATGGCATCGCTGGATGATTTGATGCGGCCGACCAAATCCGTCAACGTGTCCTCCATGGTACCCAATGCATCGAGCAGGCGACCAAATTCACCGCCACGTTGGTTGTCAAAATCGTGGCTCAAGTCACCAGAGGCCACCGTTTCGGCGATATGCAGGGCATCGCCCAAAGGTGCTGAAACGGCTTTGTTGAGACCCATTGCAGATGCCGTGCCCACCAACAGTGTCAAAAAAGCCAAGCCCCACAAGGCCCCCGTACCCTTGTCAGGGTCTGTCACACGGGTGCTTGGTGCAGGGCCTTGGGTGGTTTGTTGGAGATCGCGGATGCGGGTGGCGCCTATCCAGGCAGTTAATGCGGTTAACAGCACCATGGCGCCAAAGGCGCATGCCAAACGGGTGCCGATTTTGATATCCCCTGCGAACATAAGGTGGTTTTTGAAAGGTTGGTGTCAGGTGGCGGAACCGCATCATAGGGGAGAGGCCGTGTGGCTCAGCGCATGGGTTTGTTGGGGTTTCAACATGATAAAAATTTATTTATCAATGAAATCAAATAAATATATCAAAATTATCTTTAATGTCAGGCTTGCAGCTGTTGTCAAATCAGCTTGAGGTGTTTAAACTGGCAATGCCGCTGGGTTTTAACCACCTGGTGGCGGCCACGTTAAATACGCCCACAACAAAAAACCTCCCCATTCATGAACATTTTTCAACTGCGCATAGGGGGCCGCTTGGCCGCCGCCTTTGGCACCGTATTGGTGTTGTCGATGTTGTTTGGTGGGTTTGCGGTACAGCGCTTGTCCACGGTGAACGACGCGTCAACTGAAATTACTGAAAACTGGCTCCCCAGCGTGCGCCAAGTGGGCGAGATGGTGTCTTTGCTGCACTACACCCGCTCGCAAGACTATCAATTGGCGATCGCCCAGGATGACAAAGAGCGTGCAGAGGTCACCCAGCGAATTGCCGCAGACCGAGAAGAGATGGCCAAGGTCCAGGCAAGTTACCGGAAACTGATTTCGTCGCCTGAAGAACAAGCCCTTTACGACCGCTTCGAGGCCCATTTAAAAAACTACTGGGTTGGCCAGAAAAAGTTGGAAGGTTTTGTGGCTTCTAGCATGGCCGACGAGGCCCGCGACGAGTTGGTGGGCGAGAGCCGAGAGGCCTACCGCAGTGCGGTGGCGGTGCTCAACGATCTGATCAAACTCAATGACGCCGGCGCACAAAAGGCCAGCACCGATGCGGATGTGGTGTACGCCCAGTCGCGCAACATGATCATGGCGGCGATGTTGGTGGTGTTGGCACTGGGGGCCTTGTTCGCTGTGTTGATCAGCCGCTCTATTGTGGGGCCTCTGCGTGACGCGGTAGCGGCTGCGGGGCACATTGCCGATGGGGATTTGACCCAAAACATCCGCGTCACCCGCCAAGACGAAACGGGTGATTTGCTCAAGGCCATGCAACGCATGCAAGAAGCCCTGTCCAAATTGGTCAACACCGTGCGACAGGGGGCCGAAGGTGTGGCCACGGCCAGCTCCCAAATTGCACAGGGCAACCAAGACCTGTCGAGCCGAACCGAGCAGCAGGCGTCAGCCTTGGAAGAAACCTCGGCGTCCATGGAAGAAATGGCATCTACTTCCCAGCAGAACGCTGACAACGCCCGCCAGGCCAGCCAATTGGCAGCCAATGCCAGTGGGGTGGCTGTGCAAGGTGGTGAGGTGGTGAGCCAGGTGGTCTCCACCATGCGCGACATCAACGACAGCAGCCGCAAAATCAACGACATCATTGGTGTGATCGACGGCATCGCCTTCCAGACCAACATCTTGGCCCTGAACGCCGCGGTCGAAGCCGCCCGTGCGGGTGAACAGGGCCGTGGTTTTGCCGTGGTGGCGGGCGAGGTGCGCAGTTTGGCCCAACGCAGCGCCGAAGCGGCCAAAGAAATCAAGTCTCTGATCAACGCCAGCGTGGAGCGGGTAGAGCAGGGCAGCACCTTGGTGGACCAAGCCGGCTCCACCATGCAAGAAATTGTGCGCTCGATCCAGCAGGTGTCTGACATCGTGGGTGAAATCAGCGCCACCAGCCAGGAGCAAAACGCTGGTGTGAACCAAGTCAGCGAAGCCGTGAGCAACATGGACCAGGCGACCCAACAAAACGCCGCCTTGGTCGAAGAAAGCGCCGCAGCCGCAGCCAGTTTGCGCCAGCA
The DNA here is from genome assembly GCA_041158605.1 of Pseudomonadota bacterium. GTDB lineage: Bacteria > Pseudomonadota > Gammaproteobacteria > Burkholderiales > Burkholderiaceae_C > JBEBBB01. Next base: position 301 of record JBEBBB010000442.1, on the reverse strand, counting down.
AGCCGACAGCTTGGTGAATGTGGTGGGCGCGTTCCGCACGCAGGCTGGCCACAGCGTGATGACCTTGGCCCCGGCTCGCGCACCGGCTCACAGACCCGTCCACCGACCTGCCCCAGGCAAGGTGTCTGGCAAAGCGCACAAGCCCGCCGCCGCGCCGGCGCCCGCTGGCAGGGCAAGCCTGCCCCAACCCAAACGCGCTGTGGCGCCTGTGGCCCCCGGTATTGCAGCCCCTGCCAAACCCGCTTTGCCCCGATCGGTGCCAGCGCCAACACCCAGGGCCAAGGATGACGATAATTGGGAG
>JBEBBB010000441.1:0-2534 GCA_041158605.1 Pseudomonadota bacterium | reverse complement strand
CTGCCGGGTGTGGACGTGGTGCTGGACTGCACCGACAACTTCAAAACCCGGCACCTGATCAACCGGGCCTGCGTGCGGCACCGGGTGCCCCTGGTGTCGGGCGCGGCCATCCGGTGGGACGCCCAGCTGGCGGTCTACGACAGCCGCGACCCCGCATCGCCTTGCTACGCGTGTGTGTTCCCCGACACCGAAGAGCTGGAGGAAACCCGCTGCGCCACCATGGGGGTGTTCGCCCCTCTGGTGGGCATCATCGGCACACAGCAGGCGGCCGAAGCGCTGAAGCTGCTGGCCGGCCTGGGGTCACGGCTGGTAGGGCGCTTGCAAATGCTGGATGGGCGCGCCATGGCGTTTAACGAGGTACAGCTGGGGCGGCAACCGGGTTGCCCGGTGTGTGGGCACGCCCACTAGGGCCGGGTCAGGTCCCTGGTCGCAGCCCCAGCCCGCCCCCCCATGCGCCGCTGGCTTTTGGGCCAGCCGCTCTGGTGCTGCTGAACCATCTGGTCGGCCTGGGCCTGCAGGCGGTCCAGCATGCTGTCGAGCGCGGCCACTTCCTCGGGCGCCAAGGCACCCAACAGCTCCCAATTCAAGGCCCGCACCTGGGGCATCAGTGTGTCGTAGAGCGCCCGCCCAGCGGGCGTGAGCGACACCGTGGCGTAGCGGCGGTCGCCCACCTGGGCCTGGCGCACCACCAAGCCCTTACCCACCAGTGAGGTGATCGCCCGGGACGTGCGGGCTTTGTCCTGGTTGGCCTGGCGGGCCAGCTCGCTGGGGGCCATGTGCGGGTGTTCGACCAGTTGGCCCAACACCCGCCACTCGCGGCGGGTGATGCCGTAGGCCCCTTCGCACAAACGCACCACCAGGCTGCCGGCGGTACCGTGCACGCGGGACAGGCGGTAGAACAACAGGTCGTTCAGGGCCTCCAGGCGGGTGAAACGCGACTCGGTCATCAGGGTAAACACCAGGGACAGTTGATTTGAACAACCGATTGTCGCGCCTCTACAGTGTGGCGAGCACCCGGACCAACCCCTGCCCAGGAGACACCATGCAACGCCGACTGTTCACCCACACCGCCGCCGCCCTGGCCTTGGCCTGTAGCGCCACCGCCGTTTGGTCCCAGGCCCAGCCTGGTTTGAAAATTTTGGTGGGCTTCCCACCCGGTGGGTCGGCCGACACACTGGCCCGGCTGGTGGCGGACGCGCTGCGCCCCGCCTACGGCACGGTCACCGTGGACAACAAACCCGGCGCTGGAGGCCGGATCGCCCTGAACCTCACCAAAACCGCCAAACCCGATGGCCAAACGGTCATCATCCTGCCCAGCGGGCCCATGGTGCTCTTCCCCCACGTGTACAAAAAGCTGGACTACGACCCAGTGAAGGATTTCACCCCCATTTCGCTGCTGGCCCGTTTCCAGTTTGGGGTGGTGGCCGGCCCAGGCACCAGCGCCAAAACCGTGCAAGAGATGGTGGCACAAGCCAAGGCCAAACCCGGTGAGGCCGCCTACGGTACACCTGGCCTGGGCACCCTGCCCCATTTCATGGGTGTGATGATGGAACAGACCGCTGGCGTGCAAATGAACCACGTGCCTTTCCAGGGGGGTGGACCGGCCAACACCGCGCTGCTGGGGGGACACATCGGCTACAAATTCGACGTGGTATCGGAGACCGCTGAGCTGCACCGCGCTGGCAAGGTGCGCATCTTGGCCGTGACCGGCACCCAGCGCGACACCCAGGTGCCCGAGGTGCCCACCCTGAAAGAGGCGGGCATCCCCATGGTGGCTACCGCGTGGTTTGCCATGTACGCACCGGCCGGTCTGGCCCCAGACGTGCAAGCCCGGCTGGAAAAGGCGGTGGCCCAGGTGGTGCGCCAAGCCGACATGCGCGACCGGCTCTTGAAGCTGGGTTACGACCCAGTGGGCTCCACCGGCGCCGAGCTGGCTGCTAACCAAAAAGCCGACCTGAACCAATGGGAAAAACCCATCAAGGCCACTGGCGTCTTGTTGGACTGAGCCACCCACCCTTTTTTGCCCCAGACCCACCACCTTATGCCCACCCTCACCCGCCGCACCGCCGCCACCCTGCTGACCGCTGGCTTGGCCGCCCTGTTCGCCCCCCACGCACTGGCCCAAGTACCATTGGCCTGGCCCACCCAACCGGTGCGCATTGTCAACAATTTCCCCGCTGGCGGGCCATCGGACATCATCGCTCGGGCGGTGGCAGAGGCCCTTCAAAAAAGCAGTGGCCAGGCTGTGATCGTTGAGAACAAACCCGGTGCCGGGGGCAACATCGGCGCGACCGAGGTGGCCAAGGCTCCACCAGATGGCCGCACGGTGTTTTTTGGGATCGACACCGCCTTCACGGTCAACCCCCACATCTTCCCCAAAATGCCGTTCAAAATGGGCAACAAACCGGGTGACCTGCGGCCCTTGGTGGTCATCTCGTCGAACGGGTTGCTGCTGGGCACCTCGGCCGCCCGGGACATCCGGTCCATGCCGGAACTGATCGGCGCCGGCAAATCGCGCGGGGTCAATTTCAGCT
>JBEBBB010000440.1:0-9221 GCA_041158605.1 Pseudomonadota bacterium | reverse complement strand
CCAGACCAGCAGAAGCGGGTGCAGGCCGCCGCCACCAAGGTGGAAGCCGACATCACGGCCATGGCACAAAAAGAAGAGCGCGAATTGGTTGATTTCTTCAAGAAAGAGGGGCTGGATGTCTACACCCCCGACACGGCGGCTTTCCGCACGCACGTGCTCGATGTCTACGCCAAATCGAAGTACGCCAAAGACTGGGTGCCTGGCATGTTCGACCGCATCGCCAAGCTGTAACCCCATCAACCGCTGCCCCCTCACAACATGGCTATTTCCAACTTGTTGGCCCGTTCACAGCGGGCCGCCGAAACGGTTCTGGTGCTCATGATGGCCGTGATGTTTTGCACCTTCACGGCACAAGTGGCGTTTCGCTACCTGCTCAACATGCCCTTGGGTTGGACCGACGAGCTCAGCACCTTGCTTTGGTTGTGGGGCATTTTGTGGGGGGCGGCGTTTGTGATGCGCAACAGCGACGACATCCGGTTTGACATGCTCTACAACCTGTTGTCGCACAACGCGAGGCGGTGGCTGACGGTTTTCTCCAGCGCCGCCATTGTGTTGATTTTGCTGGCCAGCTTTCCGGCATCGTGGGCGTACATCAGTTTTATGAAAGTGGAAAAGTCCGCTGCCATGGGTTTGCCTTTGAACTGGGTGTTTTCGATCTACTTGGTGTTCTTGGTCGCCATGTGTCTGCGGCATATCCACATCGCCTGGAAAGCCCTCAACAACGAATTGGTGCAAGACGTGGTGGGCTTGTCCGCCCAGCCCGCCACCGGAGAATCCGCATGAACGCGTTTTGGGGATTGACCCCCTTTGTATGGTGTGTGTTGTTCATATTGGTGCTGAGCCTGAGCGGCCTACCCATTGGTTTGTCCATGCTGGGTGCATCGGTGGTTTACCTGATGGTGTCCGGTCAAGACGTGGGCTTGGCGGCTGAACAAATTGTGCAGGGCCTGACCAACAGCTACACCCTGCTGGCGATTCCCTTGTTCATCTTGGCCAGCGAGTTGATGAACCTGGGTTCCCTGAGCGACCGCTTGCTGGCCTGGTGTAACGCCTTGGTAGGCCGTTTCCGGGGTGGCATGGGCCATGTCAATGTGGTCTCTTCGCTGATTTTTTCGGGCATGTCGGGGTCGGCCATTGCCGATGTGGTGGGCGTGGGCAAACTCACCATGGACATGATGACCAAAAATGGCCGCTACACGCCGGCTTATGCGGCAGCGATCACCGCAGCCACAGCGGTGATAGGGCCCATCATCCCGCCGTCTATCCCCCTGGTGTTGTACGCGCTGATATCGGACACCTCGATTGGTTATTTGTTCGCTGCCGGGGTGGTACCTGGGCTGATCATGACCCTGGTGATGATGGCGCTGAACGCCTATTTGGCCCACCGGCGCAACTTCCCCGTGGAGCCGGCGGTGCCCATGCGGGAGTTTGTGCCATTGACCATCAAGGCCTTGCCCGCTTTGATGATGCCGGTGGTGCTGTTGGGCGGCATTTACAGCGGGGTGATGACACCCACCGAGGCTGCTGCGGTGGCGGCCTTGTACACACTGGTGATCTCTGTCGTGTTGTACCGCTCGGTCACACCCCGGGGCATGCACACGGCACTGCTCAACAGTGGGCGCCAATTGGCATCGGTGGGCATGTTGATTGCGGGCGCCATGGTGTTCAACTACGTGGTGGCCAAAGAAGACCTGCCCAAAGATGTCCAGGCTTGGCTAGCGGGTTACCAGCTCAGCAAAGAGGGCTTTTTGCTGCTGGTGAACGTGCTGCTGCTGGTGTTGGGTTGTTTGTTGGAAGGCGGCACCGTGCTGCTGGTGGTGGTGCCCATTCTCATCCCCGCAGCACAAGCCGTGGGACTGGACATGGTGCACTTTGGCTTGGTGGTGACCATCAACCTGATGATCGGTTTGATCACCCCACCCTATGGCTTGTTGTTGTTTGTGACCGCAAATTTGGCCCGAACGCCGTTGACCAGCATCATCCGCGAAACCATGCCCTTTATCGGGGTTTTGGTGGCAGCGTTGGCTTTTATCACCTACGTACCCGACAGCGTTTTGTGGCTGCCCCGTTTGCTGGGCTACAAGGGCTGAATCCAAACACCCGAGGTTTTTTTCATGACAAGCACACTGGATCCGGCCTTGGCGGCCATCAACACCCGCTGGAAAGAAGCGGGAATCCCCGATCTGTACGAGGGGTGTTTGTTGCCCCACGGGGGGCCTGTGAGCCGGGAACGGGCGCGCAATGTGCGGGCGGTTTTTTATCCGAAACCGGTGTTGCCCCAAGGCCCAGAAAACAACGAGCTGATCGACGGTCGCGCCTACGGCGTGGCATCGGACATACGGGTGCGCATTGTCTGGCCCGCAGGCAGCCAGCCAGAAAACCGCCCGCGCAACACCTTGGTTTATTGCCATGGGGGCGGGTTTGTGGTGGGCGACCTGTATTCCCACAGCGCCCACGCCACCCGACTGGCCAACGAGGCAGCGTGTGTGGTGGTCAATGTGGATTACCGTTTGGCCCCCGAACACCGGTTCCCTGCTGCTTACGACGACTGCCTGACCGCCGTGCGCTGGGCCCACGACCACATCGACAAGCTGGGAGGCGACCGCCAACGGCTGGCTGTGGGTGGCGACAGCGCTGGAGGCAACTTGGCCGCCGCGGTAGCCATTGCGTGCCGCGATCTGGGCATCCCCCTCGCTGCCCAGTTGCTGTTGTACCCCGCCACCAACTTGGTACAGGCCAACAGCTTGCCAGAGCAAGCCTACCTGGGACCCGACCGCGTGGCAGACCTCGGCCGCGACCCACGGGCCTCACCGGCCCTGGCAGCGTCCCACGTGGGTTTGGCACCAGCCATTCTGGGCGTGGGCCCACACGATTTTTTGTACGCCGACAACCTGGCTTACGCCCAAAAACTGCGCGATGCCCAAGTGCCCCTGACCTACCGAGAGTTCGGCACATTGAACCACGGTTTTTTCAGTTACACCGCCATATCCGACGACAGCCTGCAGGCCGCCCAGTTGTTGTGCGCAGACCTGAAAGCCCATTTTGAACGAGGCGCCGGTGGGTGTTCTGGTGCATGATGGCGTCTGAGCATCCCCCCCTCTGCACCGCTTGAACACCGAGACCCCTCCCAGCCCAGACCCCGTTGTCGCCGACATCTTGGCCGTGGCCACGCAAGAATTTGCGCAACACGGCTTGGCTGGTGCGCGCATAGAACGCATACAGCAGTGCACCCGCACCAGCAAACGCATGGTGTACTACCACTTTGGGTCTAAAGAAGGCCTGTACCGCGCTGTGCTTGAACACGCTTTCGAGACGGCCCGCCAAGCCGATCAGGGATTTGACCCATCAGCGGGTACGCCCGAAGACGCCTTGCGACAGATGGTCAGCAACGCCTTTGAGGCCTTTGTGTCCAACCCCGCTTTTGTGCGGTTGCTGACCTTTGAAAACCTGGGAGGGGCGCCTTTTATCCGGGGCTCTGAACACGTGTCGCGCTTGAACCGGCAAGCCATCGCCGATCTGCAACACATTTTGGAACGCGGCCAACACGCGGGGGTGATACGGCCCCAGCTCAACCCCATGGATGTTTACATCACCATGGTGGGTCTGTGTTTTTACCACGTGGCCCACCAACCAGGGTACGAGGCGGGAGGGTTTGAAAAAGCCGACACAGGCCATATCCGCACCTCGGCCTTTCACCAACAACGCAAACAGGCCATACAAGATACCTGCTGGTGCTACGTGCAAATGCGTTGAACGCTACACTTCCAGTTTTAGCGTTTACCCTTAGCCATGACCACGTTGCACCGCTGGCTGTTGCCCACTGCCGCCTTGTTGTTGTCCACCTCTTCGTGGGCCGCTGATCCGGTACCCACCAAGGCGGTCAAGCCCGCCCTGACCGTGACCGTGGTGACGCCCCAGCAGCAGACCCTGAAACAAACCCTGCCCGCCAACGGCTCGTTGGCCGCTTGGCAAGAGGCCGTGGTGGGTGCAGAAGCCAACGGCTTGGCCATTGCAGAGGTGCGGGCCCAGGTGGGTGACACGGTGCGCCGTGGCCAGGTGTTGGCCACCTTGCAAACGGGCACGGTGCAAGCCGAATTGGCACAGGCCGAGGCCAGCTTGGCAGAGGCCACGGCCAACGCGGCCGAAGCCCGGGCCCAAGCGGAGCGTGCCCGCAGCTTGCAACAACAAGGGTTTTTCAGCGCAGCGCAGCTGACACAGGCCTTGGCCGCTGAAGCCGCCGCCAACGCCCGGTCGCAAGCGGCACGGGCCATGGTCCAACTGCAACAGCAACGCCTGGCCCAAACCGAGGTCAAGGCCCCCGACAACGGCGTGGTATCGGCGCGCAGCGCCACCCCAGGTGCGGTGGTCAACCCCGGTACCGAGTTGTTCCGCCTGATCCGGCAAGGCCGCTTGGAATGGCGGGCCGAGGTCACGGCCAGCGAGTTGGGCCGCGTCGCGCCGGGTGCGACGGTAACGCTCACGGCCGCCAGTGGTCAAGCGCTGCAAGGGCGGGTTCGCACGGTGGGGCCAACGGTCGACACCACCACCCGCAACGCCCTGGTCTACGTGGACCTGGCGGGCCCGCTGGGCTCGGCCAAGGCCGGCATGTTTGCCAAAGGCGAGATCGCCATGGGCCAACACCAGGGTTGGACCGTTCCCCAAACGGCCATCGTGGTCAGGGACGGCTTCAACCACGTGTTGGCCGTAGGCCCCGACCAAAAAGTCAGCTTGGTGAAGGTGCAAACCGGGCGCTTGCAAGGTGACCGGATGGAGGTGCTGTCAGGCCTGCCGGCCGGTGCGCGCATCGTCGCCAGCGGTGGGGCCTTCCTGAACCACGGCGACACGGTGCGCGTGGCCAACTGACGGGAGCACCACCTTGAACGTTTCCGCCTGGTCCATCCGCAACCCCATCGCGGCGGTGATGCTGTTTGTGCTGCTCACGGTGGCGGGGTTTATCGCCTACGGCTCGATGAAAGTGCAGAACTTTCCCGACCTTGACCTGCCCACCATCACCGTGACCGCCAGCTTGCCGGGTGCCGCCCCCGCCCAGCTCGAAACCGATGTGGCGCGCAAACTGGAAAACGCCATCGCCCCCTTGCAGGGCCTGAAACACATCACCACCAAGGTGCAAGACGGCGTGGTCACCCTGACCTCCGAGTTTCGCCTGGAAAAGCCCGTTCAAGAGGCGCTGGACGAGGTGCGCTCGGCGGTGCAAGGCGCCCGGGCCGATTTGCCATCCGACCTGCGCGACCCCGTGGTGCAAAAGCTCAACCTGGCGGGCACCCCGGTCTTGGCCTACACCATACGCTCCAGCCGCCTGGACGACGAGGCGCTGTCGTGGACCGTGGACAACGACATCACCCGCAAATTGCTGTCGCTGCGGGGTGTGGGCGCCGTGAACCGGGTGGGCGGTGTGACCCGCGAGGTGCGGGTGGCGCTGGACCCCGGCCGGCTGCAAGCCTTGGGCATCACCGCGGCCGAGGTGTCGAGGCAGTTGCGCCAGGTGCAACAAGAGGCCTCTGGCGGCCGCATGGACTTGGGCCAAGGGGAACAACCCGTGCGCACCCTGGCCACGGTGCAAACCGCCGAGGAGGTGGGGCGCATCGAACTGGCCACCAGCCGTGGGGCCCCCATCCGCCTGGACCAGGTGGCCCAGGTCACCGACACGCTGGCCGAACCACGGGCGTTTGCCAGCTTAGACGGCCAACCGGTGGTGGGCTTTGAGGTGGTGCGCAGCCGGGGCGAAAGCGAGGTGGCGGTGGGTGCGCTGGTGCGCCAGGCCCTGGCCGACTACCGAGCGGCCAACCCCGACCTGACCATCACCGAGGCGTTTGACTTTGTGACCCCGGTGGCCGAAGAGTACGAGGGGTCGCTCAAGCTGCTTTACGAGGGTGCGGTGTTGGCGGTGCTGGTGGTGTGGCTGTTTTTGCGGGACTGGCGGGCCACCTTTGTGTCGGCGGTCGCACTGCCCTTGTCGGTGATCCCGGCCTTTGTGGGCATGGCCTACCTGGGGTTCTCGATCAACGTGGTCACCTTGCTGGCCCTGTCGCTGGTGATCGGCATACTGGTGGACGACGCGATCGTGGAGGTGGAGAACATCGTTCGCCACTTGCGCATGGGCAAAAGCCCTTACCAGGCCGCGATGGAGGCCGCCGATGAGATCGGGCTGGCCGTGATCGCCACCACCTTCACCTTGGTGGCGGTGTTTTTGCCCACCGCTTTCATGAGCGGCATCGCGGGCAAGTTTTTTAAACAGTTCGGCTGGACGGCCGCGCTGGCGGTGATGGCGTCGCTGGTGGTGGCACGGGTGCTGACCCCCATGATGGCCGCCTACATGCTCAAACCCCTGGTGGGGGCCGAGCACGAACCCGGCTGGCTGAAACGCTACATGGTCTGGGTGGCGTGGGCCACCCAGCACCGCGTGATCACCATGGTGGCGGCCACCCTGTTTTTTGTGGGCTCGGTGATGCTCATCCCCCTGCTGCCCCAGGGCTTCATCCCACCCGATGACAACTCGCAAACCCAGGTGCACTTGGAATTGCCCCCGGGCAGCACGCTGGCCCAGACACGGGCCAGCGCCGAACAGGCCCGCCAGCTGTTGCAGCAGGTGCAACACATCCAGAGTGTGTACACCACCATCGGCGGTGGCAGCGCGGGCAGCGACCCCTTTGCGGGCGGCGGTGCGGCCGAGGTGCGCAAAGCCACCCTGACCATACAGCTGACCACGCGGGGCGAACGCCCCCGCAAACAAGGCATCGAGCAAGACATCCGCCTGGCCTTGCAGCAGCTGCCCGGCGTGCGCAGCAAGGTGGGCCTGGGTGGCTCTGGTGAAAAGTACATCTTGGTGCTCACCGGTGAAGACCCCAACGCCTTGCAAGAGGCGGCCCGCGCGGTCGAGCGCGACCTGCGCACCATCGACGGCTTGGGTTCCATCGCCTCCACCGCCAGCCTGATCCGGCCCGAGGTGGTGGTGCGCCCCGACTTCGCCCGTGCGGCCGACCTGGGGGTGACCAGCCAAGCGATTGCAGACACCCTGCGCGTAGCCACCTTGGGCGATTACGACGCCCAACTGCCCAAGCTGAACCTGGCGCAGCGCCAGGTGCCCATCGTGGTGCGGCTGGACGCGGGGGCGCGCCAAAACCTGGCCGACATCGAGCGCTTGATGGTGCCGGGCAGCCGGGGGCCGGTGATGCTGAACCAGTTGGCCACGGTCGAGATGGGTGGCGGCCCGGCGGTGATCGACCGTTACGACCGCCAACGGAACATCAATTTTGAAATCGAGCTGTCGGGCATGCCTTTGGGCGAGGTGACGCAGGCCGTGGCCGCCCTGCCAGCGGTGCAGAACCTGCCCCCCGGTGTGAAGGTGGTCGAGGTGGGTGACGCCGAGGTGATGGGCGAGTTGTTCGCCAGCTTCGGCCTGGCCATGCTGGTGGGGGTGCTGTGCATCTACATCGTCCTGGTGCTGTTGTTCAAAAGCTTCTTGCACCCGGTCACCATCTTGGCCGCCCTGCCCTTGTCGCTGGGTGGTGCGTTTGTCGGGTTGTTGATCGCCGGCAAAAGCTTCTCCATGCCCTCGTTGATCGGCCTGATCATGTTGATGGGCATTGCCACCAAAAACTCGATCTTGCTGGTCGAGTACGCTATCGTGGCGCGGCGCGATTTGGGCATGACCCGGTGGGACGCCCTGATGGACGCTTGCCACAAACGGGCCAGACCGATTGTGATGACCACCATCGCCATGGGTGCAGGCATGCTGCCCATCGCTGTGGGTTGGGGCACGGCCGACGCCAGCTTCCGCTCGCCCATGGCGATCGCGGTGATAGGCGGGCTGATCACCAGCACCGTGTTGAGCCTGCTGGTGATACCCGTGGTGTTCACCTACCTGGACGACCTGGCCCAGTGGGCCGGGCGGTTGTGGCGGCGGCTGCCGGCCAAGGGCAGTTGACACCCATAAGCCTATAATCCCGCCCCAATGCTTCAACGCCTCCGCGCCCAAACCCTTCTGACCCGCCTCGTTCTGGTCTGGTTTGTGCTTTTTGTCGGGTCTGCCTTGGCGACCCCCTTGCTCTCACAGACCAACCTGCAAATGGTCTGTTCGGGCGCGGGCATGAAGCTGGTGGATGGCGATGGACAGGGTACCGACAAGGCGACCCTGTACGCCATGGATTGTGCGGGCTGCCTGCCGGCGGCCTTGCCCGCCCCCCCGGCTGTCACCCACGTGCCCCAGCCGTCGCCTTTGGCACACGCGCTGCAGCGCACCGTCACCGCGCACCTGGCGGCTTTGGCCGCACCGCCCTTGCCCTCCAGAGGGCCACCAACCCAGAACCCACTGGCCTAACAGGCCTGTTGATCCGTTGTACAGCCACATGGCACACGCTGGCGTGTGTGTGCTGTTCGCCGTTTGGTTCTTGATTGGTTCACATGAAAAAAATCGCCCTGCCCTCCACCGCAGCCTTGGCGCTGTTGTTGCCGCCCATGGTGCACGCGCAATCCCCTGAAACCCCCACACTGCCCAAGGTAGAGGTCTCTGTCAGCCCCATCATTCAGGGCAACAACGTTGACGCGCACGCGTCGCTGTCCACCGAGGTCTCTGAAGCACAAATCAAAGACCTGTCCGCGCTCGACCTGGCCTCGGCGCTCCGCACAACCCCTGGGTTGCAAATTTCGCGTTACAGCGAGGTGGGGTCTTACAGCGGTGACCAAGGTGGCAACGTGTACATCAGGGGTTTGGGCGCCAGCCGCCCCGGCGCTGAGATCAAAACGTATTTGGATGGTGTGCCCTTGTACATGGGCCTGTGGAACCACCCCTTGATGGACCTGCTGCCACTCAACGGCGTGTCATCGGTGGTGGTGCACAAAGGGCCTCAAAACGCTTTTGGTGGTAACCACTTCGCGGCCATCAACCTCTTGAGCAAAGATGCCCCGGCGGAGGGCGTCACTGGCGAAGCCCATTTGGCACTGGGCTCAAGCGCACTGCGGGTCTTGCAGGCGAACTTGCAAGGCCGAACCGGTGACACCCGCTACAGCTTGACCGCTGGACAAACCAGCGCCAAAGGCACACGGCCGAACGGGGACAGTGGGTTGACCCACGCCATGGGCCGCATCACCCACAAGCTCAATGGTGATTGGGAAGTGGGCATCGCCTTTGCGGTGGTTGACAACGAGGTCGGTGACCCTGGAGACAACCGGTTTGCGGTGTCCAACACCGCCATCGGACCTTA
>JBEBBB010000439.1:0-2509 GCA_041158605.1 Pseudomonadota bacterium | reverse complement strand
TCGGTCAAGGTGGGTACAAAACGGGGGGGGCGGCGTTCACCAGTGCTGTGGGTGTCCATCAGCCACCTTTAACAGCGATGTCGTGGCGCAAGGGTGTGATGCCAGCGGCCACGTAGTGTTTCCAACGGCTGCGCGCCAGGGCGCGATCGGCCTCGTCCAGGCCCACCACCTCGATCAAGCGGGCATACCCCTCGTAACCGCTGGGCACACCGGGATGGCAATTGACCAGCACATCAGACCCCCAACCAGGGTCGGTTGCTTCGGCCAACAACACCGCAGAGCGCTGCCGCACCTGCAGCGGATCGGTTGGCGTGGCATGGCTGACAAAATCCTCGGCAGAAAACGTCCACAACCCTTGGTCCAAATCGCTGAGCAGCTCGGTAGGACCGCAGACCACGGCCCGTCGCCGGGCCTGTACCACCTTGCGCAGGAGGCGGCACAGGTAAGCCGGTTTGTCTGGCACATTGAAGTGAAATGCCACTTCGGTCATGCGGCAGCCCGTTTCCGTTTGGGTTTGGGGGGTGTCCGGGGGGCTTCCAGGCGCTGGCGGGCGGCTTCATCAACCAGGTATTGCAGCAGCAGGGGCACAGGGCGACCCGTGGCGCCCTTGGACGCGCCACTTTTCCAGGCCGTTCCAGCGATGTCCAGGTGTGCCCAGTTCATTTGTTGCACAAATTTTTGCAAAAACTTGGCGGCGGTGACAGCACCGGCTTGGCGTCCGCCCACGTTGCCCATGTCGGCAAAGTTGGATTTGAGGCCCTCGGCGTAGTCGTCGTCCAGGGGCATGCGCCAGCAGGGGTCTTGGGCCACCTCACCCGCTTCGGCCAAATGGGCGGCCAAGCCGTCTTGCACGGCAAACAAGCCTGAGCGCACAGCGCCCAGAGCGATCACACACGCACCGGTCAACGTGGCGATGTCGATCACGGCACGGGGCTTGAACCGCTCGGCGTAGGTCAGGGCGTCGCACAAAATCAAACGCCCTTCGGCATCGGTGTTGAGTATTTCGATGGTCTGTCCGCTCATGCTGGTGACCACATCACCGGGTTTCACCGCTTTGCCATCGGGCATGTTTTCGCAGCTGGGCACCAGCCCCACCACATTGATCGCCGGTTGCAACTCGGCCAAAGCAGCGAACACACCCAGCACGCTGGCCGCTCCGCCCATGTCGAATTTCATCTCGTCCATCTCGGGGGCGGGCTTGAGGGAGATGCCCCCGGTGTCAAAGGTGATGCCTTTGCCCACCAGCACCACGGGGGCACTGGTTTTGGCGGCTCCCTGGTAGCGCATGACGATAAAACGCAAAGGCTGTTCAGACCCTTGGGCCACAGCCATGAAGGCCCCCATACCCAGTTTGGCCACCTCGCGCGGGCCCAACACCTCGGTGGTGATGTGGGGTTGTTTGCCCAGTTGTTTGGCCACCTGGGCCAGGTGAGTGGGGGTGGCATGGTTGCCGGGGCGGTTGGCCCATTCCTTGGCCAGCTCAACCCCCGAGACGGTCGCTTGGGCCTGCACAAAAGCGGACTTCACGGCCTGGGCGTCAGACACCCCCACCACCACCTGGGTCAAGGTGCGTGGGGTGCCTTGGGTGCGGGTGGTGTGGTAAACGTAGGTGGCGTCGGCAATCGCTTGCACCGCGGCTCCCACGGCACTGCCGCCCAAAGCGCCACCATACAGGCCGACGGTTTTGAGTTTTTGCCCTTTAAGCGCTGCCATCGCGGCCACAACCGCTTTGCGCACCTGGGCTGGGGTACCCTCGCCCACACGCACCAGGGCCACCAAACGGCTGCGGCAGGCCGCCAAACGGTAGCCCACCACACTAGAACCCACCGCGTCGTCCAAATCACCTTGGCGCTGCACTTGCGCCACCCAATCGGCCATGGCACCCGAGGCGCCGGGCCAACCGGCCTGGGGATACAACAGGATCAGGGCATCGGCTGGCAAGTCGGCACTTTGTGCCAAGGTCTGGGACTTGAGTTCGAAGTTCATAATGGCGGTTGGTGGGTTTTTTAAACGATGTTATTCCATTCTTCCATAAGGCGTGAGCTGGCCCGCAGCTTTGGTGCCACCCTGCTGGTGCTGATCACCATCGTCATCACGATGTTGCTCATACGCACCCTGGGCCTGGCCAACCGTGGCAGTGTCGACCCTCAGGAAATCCTGCAGGTGCTCACCTACACGGTGCTGGGCCGTATGCCCACGGTCTTGACCCTGGCCTTGTTTGTGTCGGTGGTGTCGACCCTGTCGCGCATGTACCGCGACAGTGAAATGGTGATCTGGTTCAGCAGCGGCCAAGGCTTGGGGGGGTTTTTGCGCCCCATTGTGCGGTTTGCATGGCCCATTTGGCTGGTGATCACGCTGATGGTGTTTTTTGTGTGGCCCTGGGCCAACCAACAGACCGAAGAGCTGCGCGACCGCTACGAACGCCGGGGCGACTTGGAGCGGGTGGCGCCGGGGCAGTTTCAAGAGTCGTCGAATGGGCGGCGGGTGTTTTTTATCGACAAGGACACCG
>JBEBBB010000438.1:0-5258 GCA_041158605.1 Pseudomonadota bacterium | reverse complement strand
GGCCGCTGGGCGCTCACCCACGCGGGCAAAGGCAAGGGGCGGTGCAACACGTCGTTGGCCAGCCACAGGGTGCTTTGGCGCGCGCGCTCGGCCACCACGTCCAGCGGAAGTTGCTGGTAGTCGTCGTTGAACACCTCGTAGCTGTAGTCGCCCGCATAGCCCATGCCATCGAGCTGGATGACCAATTCGGCCAATTGTTCGCTGTGCACCCCCTCGCCGGGGAACACGCGGAAGGTGCGGGCCGTGGCCATGCGCTCCTCAAAGCTGGGGGTTTCGTGCCACATGAAATCGGACAACTGCACCAGAAAAATGCGGTTGGGGTCGATGTCGTCAATCGCCGCCAGGGGTGTTTTGGCGGCAAAGATGTGGAACGAGTCCAGGCCCACGCCCAGGTTGGGGAAGTCGGCGCGGCACACCACGTCCCAGGACGTGGGGTATTCGTTCACCGTGCGGCCCCAGCTCAGCGCCTCGTAGGCCACGCGAATGCCCAGGGGCAAGGCCAGCATGGCGAGTTTGCGCAGGTCGCGGGCGATGGCGTCCAGGTCTTGCGTGGCGTGGCGCGAAGTGGATGAGCACGCCAACAGCACCTTGCTGCCGGTGGCGGCACACATTTCCAGCATGGCCTTGGCAATGTCCACCTTGTAGCTGTGCAGGTGGCCCGACAGGCCCTCAAAGTCGCGCAACACCTGAAACCCGGTGGGCCGCAAGCCACTGGCCTGCACCGCCGCCACGGCGGCTTTCACGCCACCGGGGTGGCCCACCAGGTCGCGGGCGCTGAGCATGACCTGCTCGAACCCCGCCGCCCGCATGGCCGCCAGCTTGGCCTCCAGCGGGCCGGCCATGGTGATGGTGTCCATGCCAAATCCGTTGAGCTTGTTCATGGCGGGGCCCTCAGGCTTTCAGGCTGGCGGGCTGGTGCACCAGCTCGAACGACACCGACTCCAGCGCGTTGCGCGTCAGTGCGCCCCGGTCTTCGGGGTGCAACTGGGCGGAATGCACGAACTCCACGCCGCGCGCCGTCAGCAGGGCCACGGTGTGCGCCACGTCGGGCGTGCCCAGGCCAATGCGTTGCAGGCACTCGGGGCCGGCGTCTTCGTCCATGCGCGGATCGGGCTCGACCAGCTGCCACAAAAACGTGTTGCAGGGGCTGCGCAGCAAGGTGCCTTTGGGCAAGATGCCGAAGCGCTGCTCGTCGGGGATGGTGGCGAAGCCGAACATGGTTTCAAAGTACGCCGCCCAATCGGCGCTGCGGGCGGGGCCGATGTACTGCACCACGCCGAAATAGCCCATGTCGCCCAGCGCGGGCGGGTGGGCATCGACGGTGGGAATGGGCACAAAGTCCACGTCGTAAATGCTGAACTCTTTCCAGCGGTCCACAAAATAAAAGCGGCTGCCGCCGGGGCCGTGGATGGCGGGGATGTGCAGCTCCATGGCTTGGGCGTGGCTGGGCACGTCCCACGCACCCAGGTCGGTGCAGGCGCGCAGGGCTTTCAAGGCGTCGCGCACGCGAAAGGCCACGGCCGAAATGACAGGGTGGCCCCCCACGGTGGCGCTCACGCGGGCGTCGTCGGGGTGGGCGTTGACCACCAGGTTCATGCTGCCCTGGCGGTACAGCGTCACCTCGCGCGAGCGGTGGCGGGCCACCGGGCGAAAACCCATGGCCTCCAGCACCTGGCCCAGGGCCTGGGGGCGGCTGGTGGCGTATTCGATGAACTCAATGCCTTCCAGCCCCAGGCGGTTGGGCAGTTGCGGCACGGCTTCGCGGTCAATGGCGGGGGCAAGGGGGTGCATGGCGGGGCTCCGGGGCTGAAACAGGGTCAAACAACGAAAAATCAGAGGCGTGCCACCGTGCGCAGGTGCTCTGCGGTGGTGGTGGGCAGGCCAAAAAACTCCAGGTAAGCGGGAATTTGCTCGAACAGCATGTCAGAGCCCACCTGCACCTGGCAACCCCTGGCTTTGGCGGCCTGCAAAAAGGCGGTCATTTCGGTGCGCATGACGACCTCGCCCACAAACGTGGTGGGGGCGATGCGGGTCATGTCCATGGGCAAAGGGTTGCCCTCGTTCATGCCCATGGGGGTGGCATTGACCACCAGGTCAAACCCAGCGGGGTCGTTGCTGCCGGTGTGCACGTCGATGTGCGGGTGGTTTTGCTTCAGGCGCTGGCCCAGGCCTTCGGCGGCGGCGGTGTTCACGTCAAACAAGGCCATGGCGGCAATGCCGGCACCGGCCAGCGAGGCGGCAATGGCACAGCCGACCCCGCCTGCGCCCACCACCAGCACACGCGCACCGTCCAGCTTCAGGCCCTTGCGCAACACGCCGCGCACAAAACCGGCGCCGTCAAACATGTCGCCCACCAGGCGGCCATCGGGCAGGCGCTTGACGGCGTTGCACGCCCCGGCCACGCGCACCGTGGCGGTCACCTCGTCCAGCAGGCCCACGGTCACCACCTTGTGCGGCATGGTGATGAGCGCCCCCCGGATGTTGGTGAGGCTGAACACCGCCTTCAGGTAAGCGGGGTAGTCGGCCGGTTGGCAACCCATGGGCACCACCACCGCGTTGATGCCCGCGTGCTCGAAATACGGGTTGTAAATCTGCGGCGATTTGAAGCTGTGGGTGGGGTAGCCGATGTGGGCAATGAGTTCGGTGTTGCCGTTGATCATGGTGTGAACCGGGGCCAAGGTGGGGTGAACCGGACAAGCCGGGCTGTTGGGGCAAAACCCATCCCGCCCCCCTTGAAAAAAGGGGGGTGTTGACAGGCAGCGAACCGCTCAGGCGGGTGTGTGTTTTCGGGCCAGGCCGTCCAGGGCAATGAGGTAGCCGTCTACCCCAAAGCCGATGACGATGCCGGCCGCAGCGGGCGACACCCACGAGTGGTGGCGAAATTCTTCGCGGGCGTGCACGTTGGAAATGTGGATTTCGTACACCGGCAGGCCGTCCACGCCCTTGATGGCGTCGTGCAAGGCAATGCTGGTGTGGGTGAACGCACCGGGGTTGAACACCGCGCCCACCGCTTCGCCCGCCTTGTACAGGCGGCCGTATTCGTGAATTTTGTCGAGCAACGCGCCTTCCCAGTTGCTCTGAAAACACTCTGCCTCAAACCCCAAGCGCTGGGCGGCCTGGGTGAACATGGCCTCTACATCGGCCAGCGTGGTGTGGCCGTATTGGGTGGGTTCGCGGGTGCCCAACAGGGTGAGGTTGGGGCCGTTGAGGAGCAGGACTTTTTTCATGGGGCAAACCAAAAAAGGCGGTTGAAGAAGTGGGTGAAGTCGTTGGAACACCGGCCCCGCCACCGCTTGGGCGGCAGTGGGGCCGGGTGTGCAGCTTACTTGCGGACTTTGGCGAGCTCGGCCTGCACTTCTTTCACGGTTTCCTGGCCCACGGACACGGTGTACTTGGCCGTGACGGGGCGCATTTTGTCGCGCAGCTTGTCCATGTCGGCGGCCGACAACTGGGTCACTTGTATGCCGTTTTTCTTCAGGTTGTCCAGAATGCCAGCGGCTTGGCTGCGCGACTGGTCACGCTGGTATTTGGCCGATTCGGTGGCCGCGTCTTGGATGATTTTTTGCTCGGCCGGTGTCAGCTTTTCCCAGAACTTCTTGCTGATGACCACCGACTGGGGGTTGTACTGGTGGTTGGACAGCACCATGTGTTTTTGCACTTCGTACAGCTTGGCCGAGTTGATGGTGGCCACGGGGTTTTCCTGGCCGTCAACGGCTTTTTGTTCCAGCGCGGCGTACACCTCGGGCCATGGCAGGGGGGTGGGGTTGGCGCCCAGGGCCTTTACCCAGTCAACGTTGATGGGGTTGGGAATGACGCGCAGCTTCAGGCCTTCCAGGTCGGCCACGGTGTTGATGGGGCGCTTGCCGTTGGTGATGTTGCGAAAGCCCAGCTCGTAGTAGCCCAGGCCGACCAGGCCCTTGTCTTCCAGCTTTTTGTGCAGGCCTTTGCCAAAGGCGCTGTCCATCACGGCATCGGCTTCTTTGGTGTTGCCGAACATGAAGGGGAAGTCAAAGATGGCGAATTCTTTGACTTGCGAGGCGAAGATGCCCGAGTTCATCGACGCCATTTCCAGCGTGCCGCCTTGCAGGGCGGACACGTTGGCCTGGTCAGAGCCCAGCGTGCCGCCGGGGAAGATGTTGACTTTGATCTTGCCGCCCGACTTGGCGGCCACGATCTCGGCAAACTTCTCCATGCCCATCACGATGGGGTGGCCCTTGTTGTTCTGGTTGGCGAACTTGATCACGCGTTCCTGCGCAAAGGCGGTGGTGAACGCGGTGGCTGCCACAGCGGCCAGCAGGGTTTTCATCATCAAACGTTTCATGTTGTCTCCGGGTGGGTTGGGGTGAAAAAATTAATAAAAAGAGGCTTCAGCGCTTGATGGTATTGCGTTTCAAGCTATCGAATCAGTAAAACCAGCGGGCTGGCACCATGACGATATCGGGGAACAGCACCATCAGGAACATCAGCGCGAACTGCGCCAGCATGAAGGGCCACACGCCTTTGGTCACATCGTCCATGCTGACTTTGCCCACGCCGGCCACCGTGTTGAGCACGGTGCCCACGGGGGGGGTGATCAGGCCAATGGCGTTGTTCATGATGAACAACACGCCGAAGTACACGGGGTCAATGCCAGCGGCCTTCACGATGGGCATGAGCACAGGGGTCAAAATCAAAATGGTGGGGGTCATGTCCATCGCCGTGCCCACCACAATCACCAAAATCATGATGGCAAACATCAGCAGCTTGGGGCTGTCCAGCAAGGGCTGCAGCAGGCTCACCAGCTGGTCGGGCAGTTGGGCCACGGTGATGAGCCAAGCCGACACCATGGCTGCAGCCACCAAGAACATGATGACCGAGGTGGTTTTGGCCGCTGCCAAAAACAGCCCGTACAGCTGGTTCCATTTCAGCTCGCCGTACACAAACACCGAAATCAGCAGGGCGTAAACCGCCGCCACCACCGCAGCCTCGGTGGGGGTGAACACACCGAACTTCAGGCCCACCACCACAATCACGGGCAAACCCAAGGCAAACACCGCTTCGCGCAGCGCCTTGGCCACCTCGGCCTTGTTGGCCCTGGGCGGTGGAGTGATGGCCTCTTTGCGCGCCACGTACCACCAGGTGAAGCACAGGGCCACGCCCAGCATCAAGCCAGGGGCAATGCCCGCCATGAACAGCTTGGAGATGGACACGTTGGCGGCCACGCCAAAAATCACAAAGCCAATGGAAGGGGGAATGATGGGCGCAATGATGCTGGCCGA
>JBEBBB010000437.1:0-6480 GCA_041158605.1 Pseudomonadota bacterium | reverse complement strand
TGGAGGCCGGTTTGTGCCTGTACGGCAACGACATCGACACCACCACCACCCCCGTTGAAGCGGCGCTGAACTGGGCCATCCAGAAGGTGCGGCGCACCGGCGGTGCGCGCGCGGGTGGGTTCCCCGGCGCCGAGCGGGTGTTGGGCCAGTTGGATGGCACGGTGCCCGTGCAGCGGCTGCGCGTGGGGCTGGTGGCCCTGGAGCGTGTGCCCGTGCGGGAACACACCGCCCTGCACCACCCGAATGGGCACTTGGTGGGTGAGGTCACCAGTGGCCTGCTCGCCCCCAGCACCGGCCAACCCGTTGCCTTGGCGTATGTGGATGCGGCGCATGCCACTGTGGGCACCACGCTCCACGCCATGGTGCGCGGCAAATCCGTGCCCATGGCCGTGGCTGCCACCCCGTTTGTGCCCAACCGCTACCACCGGGGTTGACCGCCCGACCCTGTAACCTACTGCCCTCTGCAACCCTTTTTAACCCGATCACACAAGGAAGCCCCATGGCCACCAAGTACACCGAAGAACACGAATGGATCACCCTGGACGGCGACATCGCTACCGTGGGCATCACCCACCACGCCCAAGACGCCCTGGGCGATGTGGTGTTTGTGGACCTGCCCGAGGTGGGCAAGGCATTGGCCGCCAAAGAGGTGGCCGGTGTGGTGGAGTCGGTGAAAGCCGCCGCCGACGTCTACATGCCGCTGGACGGCACCATCACCGAGGTGAATGAAGACCTGCGCGCCGACCCGGCCCTGGCCAACACCGACCCCTTGGGCGCGGGCTGGTTCTTCAAGGTCAAGCTGTCCAACCCCAGCCAGTTCGACGCCCTGTTGGACGAAACCGCCTACACCACCTTCGCCGCCAACAACTGACCCCTGAGACCGCCCGATGCCGTCCGCCACCACCCTGCGCGAGCTGGAAAACGCCAGCGAATTCACCGCCCGCCACATCGGCTTGAGCCCTGCCGACGAAGCCCACATGCTCAGCGTGGTGGGCGAGGCCTCACGCCGGGCGTTGATCGACGGCATCGTGCCCCGCAGCATCGCCCGCACCACGGCCATGGACCTGCCACCGGCCACCACCGAGGCCGCGGCCTTGGCGGAGCTGCAAGCCATTGCGGACCAAAACCTGCTGTACAAAAGCTTCATTGGCCAAGGGTACTACGGCACGCTCACGCCGGGCGTGATCCTGCGCAACATCCTGGAGAACCCCGCTTGGTACACCGCGTACACGCCCTACCAAGCCGAGATTTCGCAGGGGCGCATGGAAGCGCTGGTCAACTTCCAGACCATGGTGACGGACCTGACCGGCATGGACATCGCCAACGCGTCTATGTTGGACGAAGCCACCGCCGCCGCCGAGGCCATGGCCCTGGCCAAGCGCTCGGTCAAAAGCAAGGGGCAGACCATTGTGGTGGCGGGTGACTGCCACCCCCAAACCATCGAGGTGATCCAGACACGCGCCCAGCCTTTGGGGCTGGTGGTGCAACTGGCGAACTCGGCCCAGGAATGGGCCGACGCCCTGGCGGGTGACCACTACTTTGCGGTGCTGGCGCAGTACCCCACCACCACCGGCCGCATCGACGACCTGCGGGCGGATGTGGCCACGGTGCATGCGAAACAGGCCGCTTTTGTGGTGGCGGCCGACCTGTTGGCCCTGACCTTGCTCACGCCCCCTGGCGAATTTGACGCCGACATTGTGGTGGGCTCCACCCAACGTTTGGGCATGCCCATGGGCGCGGGTGGCCCACACGCCGCCTACATGGCCTGCCGCGACGCGTTCAAACGCTCGTTGCCTGGGCGCTTGGTGGGTGTCAGTGTGGACGCCCACGGCAACACGGCGTACCGGCTGGCGCTGCAGACCCGCGAGCAACACATACGCCGCGAAAAAGCCACCAGCAACATCTGTACCGCCCAGGTGCTGCCCGCTGTGGTGGCCAGCATGTACGCGGTGTACCACGGCCCTGAAGGCCTGCGCCGCATCGCTTTGCGGGTGGCCAGCTACACGGCCATCCTGGCCGAAGGGCTCAAGACCTTGGGCCACCCGCCCACCCACACCAGCGCTTTTGACACCCTGACCGTGGACATGGGCAGCCCAGCTGCGGCCGAAGCCGTGGCCGCCCAGGCCCGGTCGCGGCAGGCCAACCTGCGGGTGGCCTGGGGCCGTTACGTGTCCATGTCTTTGGACGAAACCACCACCCGCGCCGATATAGAGTTGCTGTGGGCTTGTTTTGCCGAGGACCGACAGCCCCTGCCCCAGGTGGCTGCTTTGGAAGCGAGCGTGGTGCCCATGCTCCCACAGGGGCTGCAACGCAGCAGCCCCTACCTCACGCACCCGGTGTTCAACACCCACCACAGCGAAACCGGCATGTTGCGCTACATCCGCGCGCTGTCGGACAAAGACCTGGCGCTGGACCGCAGCATGATCCCCCTGGGCAGCTGCACCATGAAGCTCAACGCCACCAGCGAGATGGTCCCCATCACCTGGCCGGGGTTTGCCAACGTGCACCCGTTTGCACCGGCCGACCAGCAGCGGGGGTACCAACAGCTGGATGAGCAGTTGCGTGCTTGGTTGTGCCAGGCCACCGGTTACGCGGGCATCAGCCTGCAGCCCAACGCCGGCAGCCAGGGCGAATACGCAGGTTTGTTGGCCATCAAGGGTTACCACGCCTCGCGTGGCGAAGGCCACCGCAACATCTGCCTGATCCCCAGCAGCGCCCACGGCACCAACCCCGCATCGGCCCAGATGGTGGGCATGACCGTGGTGGTGACCAAGTGCGACGACCAAGGCAACGTGGACCTGGCCGACCTGGAGGCCGCCTGTGCCAAACACAGCGCCAACTTGGCCGCAGTGATGATCACCTACCCCAGCACCCACGGTGTGTTTGAAACCAGCGTGAAAGACCTGTGTGCCCTGGTGCACCGGCACGGTGGTCGGGTGTACGTGGACGGCGCCAACATGAACGCCCTGGTGGGTGTGGCCGCCCCAGGCGAATTTGGCGGCGACGTGAGCCACCTGAACCTGCACAAAACCTTCTGCATACCCCACGGTGGTGGCGGACCCGGTGTGGGCCCCGTGTGCGTGGTGGCCGACCTGGTGCCCTTCTTGCCCGGCCACGCCACAGCGGCGGGTATGGGTGCCACCGAGCCAGCGCAGGGCCGCCCCAAGCTGGCGAACGTGGGGGCTGTATCAGCAGCGCCCCTGGGCAACGCGGCCGTGTTGCCCATCAGCTGGATGTACATCCGCATGATGGGGGCCGAGGGCTTGCAACACGCCACCGAAGCGGCCATCCTGAGCGCGAACTACATCAGCAAACGCTTGGCCGACCACTACCCCACGCTCTACGCCAGCGCCAACGGCCATGTGGCGCACGAGTGCATCTTGGACCTGCGCGGCCTCAAAGACAGCAGCGGTGTGATGGCCGAAGACGTGGCCAAACGCCTGGCGGATTACGGCTTCCACGCCCCCACGTTGAGCTTCCCGGTGGCGAACACGCTGATGGTGGAACCCACCGAAAGCGAAACCCTGGCCGAACTGGACCGGTTCATCGACGCGATGATCGCCATCCGCGAAGAGATCCGTTGCATCGAACGGGGGGAATGGCCCCAAGACGACAACCCCCTGAAAAACGCCCCGCACACCGCAGCCAGCTTGATGCAAGCCGATTGGCCCCACCCCTACCCCCGTTCGGTGGGAGCCGCGGTGGCAGGCCACAAACCCTACTGGCCACCCGTGGGCCGGGTGGACAACGTGCACGGTGACCGCAACCTGTTCTGCAGTTGCGTGCCCGTGGGCGACCTCGCCTGAGGCTCAGGTGTTGTTGAGTTGTGGTGTCTCGGTGCGCCCGCCAGGGTGCCGCGCGAAACGCACCGCATCGGCCCCATGGACAGGGCCGTCGGCGGGCCACGGCCAGCCACCAAACTGGGTGCGGCGGTAGTCCATGAACGCCTGTTGCACCTCGGCCGTGGTGTTCATCACGAACGGGCCGTGCTGGGCCACCGGCTCGCCGATGGGCCGGCCCTGCAGCACCAACATGTCGGACGGGGCCGCGCCGTTGACCACCTCGGTGGGGCGGTCCACCGCCAGGTCCAGGCCCGCGCGGCCGTTCACGGGCTCGCCATTGAGGGTCAGCCCCTGGCCTTCAAAAAAGTACAACACGCGGCGCGTGCCAGGCCTAGCCGGGGGCAAGGTGGTGCGGGCCCCTGGCGCCAGTTTGAGCGTCCAAATGGCCACATCGCCCTCGGGTTGTGAGGCCCAAGAATCGGGCGGCGGGGCCAGCGGGGCGGCCACGCCTGGCACAACCCCCGCGATCACCCGCAAAGACACGCCATCGGCCTCGATCCGGGGGATTTGCGGGCCCCAGAACATGGTGAAGTGGGGATCGGCCATTTTGTGGCGGCGGGGCAGGTTGAGCCAGATCTGGAACAACTCGGCGGGGTTGTCGCGGTCGGTGCGCAGCAGGGGAAACATCTCCGAATGCACAATGCCGCGCCCAGCGGTCAACCACTGCACGTCACCCTCGCCGAACCGGGCGGCTGCGCCCAAAGAGTCCGAGTGGTCGATCAGGCCGTCGCGCACGATGGTCACGGTTTCAAACCCACGGTGCGGGTGGGCCGGGAAACCCGGCACCGTGTCGCCGTGGTACATGTTCCAGCCGTCTTGGTTGGCAAAGTCCTGGCCGATGGCTCGGCCCGCCAGGCTGGCGGCCGGCCCAAACGCGCCATTGCCCGCCGGGTAGGCGTCTTTGTGGTGCACGCAAAACAGGAACGGGTCCAGGGTGGGCCAAGGCGGCGCCCCCAGGGGGAATTGTTGCAAGATGGTGGGGCTCATGTCGACCTCTCTCAAAGGGATGGCTGCCAGTCTAGCTGTTGAGCGGTGTGGGGTGCAGGGCGATGGCGTCCATGGCCAGGTAGCTGTACATCACCTCGCGGCTCAGGTAATCGATGGTGGGCGCCGGCGGCCCGTCCACACCGCCGGCCCAGCCGGCGGCACCCAAGGCAAAAAACAGGGGCAAAAAGTGCTCGTCGCTGGGGTGGGCCCGGGCGGCTTGTGGGGCCTGGTTGGCGTAATCGAACAGGCGCTCGGCGTCACCCGCCAGCACGGCATCTTCCACCCAACGGCTGAAGGCTGTCACGTAGGGCGCGGCCTGGGCCTCCAGTTCGGGGCGCCCTCCAAAAAACTCGCGCAGGTTGTGGGTCATACTGCCCGAACCGAGCAGCAACACCCCTTGTCCGGCCAAGGGCCGCAGCGCGGCGCCCATGGCATAGACCTCGCGCGGGCCCGCACCGGCGGGCAAGGCCACCTGGACCACGGGCACCTGCGCCTGCGGGAACAGGTGCATCAAGGGCACCCAGGCGCCGTGGTCAAAAGGCCTCTCGGGGTCGGAGCGGACCTCGATGCCCGCTTCTGTGAGCAGCGCTTCGACGGACCGTGCCAGCGCTGGCGACCCGCTGGCCGGGTAGCGCAAGCGGTACAAAGGCTCGGGAAAGCCCCCAAAATCGTGCCAGGTCTCGGGCTGGGGGTGGGCCATCACCTTGGCGCCCCGGGCCATCCAGTGGGGGGACATCACCACCACACCCTTCAAGCCCGGGTGCCGCTGCAAAAGGCCCTCGCCCCAGCGCTGCAACACGGGGCCGGTGTCGCCAGGCTCCAGCGCGAACATGGGCGAACCGTGCGACACAAACAAGGCGGGCAAGGTGGTGGTGGGGGTGGTCATGGTGGTAACTCCAACTGGCAGTGACAACACCCCAACTGTAGGGCCAGCGCACAAGCCCAACGTGCGCCGTATCCGCAGTGAACGTTCAAAGCATTTGATCGGTCACAATCACGGGCTAGGACCTGCGACACCACAACCCCATGACCTCTCCCGCTGCACCCGCCCGCTACGCCGTGATCGGCAACCCCATCAACCACAGCAAATCCCCCCTCATCCACACGGGCTTCGCGGAGGAAACCGGGCAGCACCTGGTGTACAGCGCCATTGAGGGGCCTTTGGGCCAGTTTACCGCCACGGTGGACCGCTTCCGCGCCGAGGGTGGCCTGGGCTTGAACGTGACCGTGCCGTTCAAACTCGACGCCTGCGCTTACGCCACCCACCTGTCGGACAGCGCGCGCGCGGCCGGTGCGGCCAACGCCATGCGCTTCACGGGCGACCGGTGCGATGTGGAGAACTTTGACGGTGTGGGCCTGGTGCGGGACATCACCCACAACCTGGGCCACGCGGTGCGGGGCAAACGGGTGCTGGTGCTGGGCGCGGGTGGTGCCACCCGGGGGGCCATCTGGCCCTTGCTGCAACAGGCCCCCGACCGGCTGTTGGTGGTCAACCGGACCGTGGCCAAGGCGCAAAGCCTGGTGCAGGGTTTTGTGGCCCAAGGGGCTTCCAACGGAGTGCTGGAAGCCGGTGGGTATGGCGACCTGGGCGCCGACAACTTTGACGTGGTGATCAACGCCACGTCGGCCAGCTTGACCGCCGACCTGCCCC
>JBEBBB010000436.1:0-4955 GCA_041158605.1 Pseudomonadota bacterium | reverse complement strand
TGCCGCTGGGTGCCATTGACCCCGAAACGGTGGTGACCCCTGGCATTTTTGTGCAGCGTGTGGTGCAGGTGCCTCGCAGCGTGACGCAAGCCGGTGGCTTTAAACAGGCCTAAGGCCCAGGAGACGCACATGAGCAACTACACCAAACGCAGCAAAG
Organism: Pseudomonadota bacterium; assembly: GCA_041158605.1. Taxonomy (GTDB): domain Bacteria; phylum Pseudomonadota; class Gammaproteobacteria; order Burkholderiales; family Burkholderiaceae_C; genus JBEBBB01. The sequence continues at coordinate 4,798 of JBEBBB010000436.1, read as the reverse complement.
AACAACTGGCGCAACGGGTGGCGCAGGACATTTTTGACGGCGCCTATGTAAACCTGGGAATTGGGCAGCCGACCCTGGTTGCCAACTACCTGCCGGAGGGTCTGGAGGTGGTGCTGCACAGCGAAAACGGCATTTTGGGCATGGGGCCAGCCCCGGCCGCCGGCGCCGAGGACTACGACCTCATCAACGCGGGCAAACAGCCGGTGACCTTGTTGAAGGGCGGTGCGTTTTTTCACCACGCCGACAGCTTTGCCATGATGCGGGGCGGGCACATCGACATCAGCGTGTTGGGGGCGTTCCAGGTGTCCGCCACCGGTGACCTGGCCAACTGGAGCACTGGCGAACCGGGTGCCATACCCGCTGTGGGCGGTGCGATGGACCTGGCCGTGGGGGCCAAACAGACCTGGGTCATGATGGACCTGCTGACCAAAAAGGGCGAGAGCAAGGTCGTGCCACGGTGCACCTACCCCTTGACCGGTTTGGCCTGCGTAGCCCGCATCTACAGCGACCTGGCCACCTTGGCCTGCACCCCCGACGGTTTGCAATTGATCGACAAGGTGGATGGTTTGGCGCATGCCGAGCTGGAGCGCCTGATCGGCATGCCGGTGCGGGCGTGACACCCCGCGCCCGCCACACCTGTTAAAACAACACCCATTTTTACAGCCAGAGACCTCACCATGAACCAAGCCTATATTTGCGACGCGATCCGCACCCCCTTCGGCCGTTACGGCGGCGCCTTGAGCAGCGTGCGTGCCGACGACTTGGGGGCCGTTCCCCTAAAAGCCCTGATGGCCCGCAACCCCCAGGTGGACTGGGCGGCTGTGACCGACGTGTTGTTCGGGTGTGCCAACCAGGCCGGTGAAGACAACCGCAACGTGGCTCACATGAGCAGCCTGTTGGCAGGGTTGCCCATCGACGTGCCCGGTGCCACCATCAACCGCTTGTGTGGCTCTGGCCTGGACGCCGTGGGCACCGCCGCCCGTGCGATCAAAGCAGGGGAAGCCGGCTTGATGATCGCCGGTGGGGTGGAAAGCATGAGCCGCGCGCCGTTTGTCATGCCCAAGGCCGAAAGCGCCTTCAGCCGCAACAACGCCGTTTACGACACCACCATCGGCTGGCGTTTTGTGAACAAGCTGATGAAAGCCCAGTACGGTGTGGACAGCATGCCCGAAACCGCCGAAAACGTGGCCACGGATTACAAGATCGAGCGCGAGGCCCAAGACCTCATGGCCTTGAACAGCCAGTTGCGCGCGGTGGCTGCCATCAAGGCCGGGCACTTGGCCCGCGAGATCTGCCCGGTCACCATCCCCCAGAAAAAGGGCGACCCCGTGGTGGTCAGCCAAGACGAGCACCCCCGCGAAACCAGCCTGGAGGCCTTGGCCAAACTCAAAGGGGTCGTGCGCCCAGATGGCACCGTGACCGCCGGCAACGCCTCGGGGGTGAACGATGGCGCGTGCGCCCTGTTGTTGGCCGATGAGGCGTCGGCTGCGAAACACGGCCTCACCCCCAGGGCCCGTGTGGTGGGCATGGCTACGGCGGGTGTGGCCCCGCGTGTGATGGGTATCGGCCCGGCACCCGCGGTGCAAAAGGTGTTGGCCCAGACCGGGCTGACCCTGGCGCAAATCGATGTGATCGAACTCAACGAGGCCTTTGCCGCCCAGGGTTTGGCGGTGTTGCGGCTGCTGGGCCTCCAAGACGACGACGCCCGCGTCAACGCCTGGGGCGGCGCCATCGCCTTGGGGCACCCCCTGGGTGCCAGCGGCGCGCGCTTGGCCACCACCGCCATCAACCGCCTGCACACCACCGGCGGCCGTTACGCCCTGTGCACCATGTGCATCGGTGTGGGCCAGGGCATTGCGTTGGTGTTGGAAAAGGTTTGACGGTCAGCCGCGCCGTGGTCCCGGAACCAGGGCGCGCAACTCGTTCAGCAGGCGGTCCATAGCGGGCGTGCGAAGACCGCTGCGCAGCCAAATCGCCCCAACCGGTGGTAACTCGATGGGCACCGGCAGTGGCAACCTGACCGCCAGCCCTTCTCGGGCCAGGTAGCTCGCCACCCCCAGGGCCACAAAGCCTACACAAGCCCGTTCTCGCAAAAAAGCCAGGGTGACCAGGAACGAGGCCGATTCAATGATGTCGGCCGGGGGTTCCAAACCGTGTTTGTAAAACATTTGGTTGAGTTTTACCCTGGATGCGGCCCAAGCCGGCGGCACCACCCAGGGCAGTGGGGCCAGGTCAGCCCATCCGGGTTTGCGGCGCCGGGCCAGTGGGTGTTGGGGGGTCACCACCACACACATGGTTTCGGTGTAAAGCGCTTCCGTTTCCAAGTCGGGGGCTGCGTAGCCGGGCTCCAGGCGTCCCACAATAAAGTCGAGTTCGCCCACCCGCAAACGTGGCAAGAGCCGCGACAAATCGCCTTCCTCGATCGATATGGTGGTGCGGGGTGAATCCTGTTTCAAACGGTCCACCGCTTGGGTCAGCCAGCCAGGTGTGGCCACCACCATGGCCCCCACCCGCACACGACCGGCCCCACCGCTGGCCACTGCTGCAATGTCTTCCCGCGTGCGGTCAAAGTCGGCCAGCACCGCCCTGGCAAAACGGGCCACCTTGTCGCCATAAGCTGTGGGTTCGGTGCCCCGGGTGGACCGCACAAACAACTCCAAGCCAAACATGCGTTCTATTTCGGCCAAGGACTTGCTCACGGCCGGTTGGGTGAGCGACAAAAACTCGGCCGAACGTCCCAGGTGCCGGAACTCATCCAAGGCCACGATGAGCTGCAGGTGTTTCAGTTTGAGGTTGGATCGGAGCACCCGATCAATGTCGCTCATGGTTCATATCTGGTGGGTAGGTACATGAAGAATACAACATGAAGACAGTCCACTAATTCATTAGAAAGACATGGGAGACCGGTCCAGAATCGGGCTCGCTACTGACACAACCGAGGCTTAATGCCCATAGGAGACCTACCATGTACCCATCCCGTCGCCAAGTCGTTTTAGGTGCTTTGGGCGCTGCCGCGTCCAGCACGCTGCCCCTTGCCCGTGCACAGGCCAGCTACCCCGAGCGGCCCATCACCTTCATATGCCCCTGGCCCGCTGGTGGTACGGCAGATGCCACCATGCGAGCCCTGTGTGTGGCTGCCAGCAAAGCTTTGGGCCAACCCATCGTCGTGGAAAACAAAGTGGGTGCATCGGGCATGGTCGGCCTCAAGGCCATGACCAGTGCCAAACCCGACGGTTACACCGTGGGCCAAATTCCGATCTCTGTAGCCCGGTTTTCACAATTGGGCGCGGTACAAATTGACCCGGCCAAAGACATCACCTACTTGGCCCGCACTTCGGGGCAGACCTTTGGCATTGCGGTGCGCGCCGACTCCCCCTACAAAACCCTGGCCGAGTACGTGGCTGCGGCCAAAGCCGCACCCGGCAAAATCACCTATGGCAGCGCCGGCATTGGTGGGGCCACCCACGTCGGCATGGAGGAATTTGCCATGGCCGCAGGTATCCAGCTCAACCACATCCCTTACAAGGGTGGTGCACCGGCCCTGCAAGACCTGTTGGGTGGCCAAATCGATGCCTTGGCCGACTCCAGTTCTTGGGCACCCCATGTCAAGGCGGGCAAACTGCGTCTGCTGGCCACCTGGGGCGAAAAACGCACGTCCGAATTCCCTGACGCGCCCAACCTGAAAGACGCTGGCTACAACGTGGTGGTGGACGCCCCCAACGGGGTGGGTGCTCCCAAGGGGTTGGACCCAGTGGTGGAAACCAAGTTGCGCGCGGCCTTCAAAGTGGCGGCAGCCAGCCCGGAGTTTGCCGCTGCCTGCGCCAAAATCGATGCCCCTGTGTTGTATTTGGACGGCCCGGACTATGGGAAATACGTCGCCGATGTCTACCGGAAAGAAACCCAACTCATCGATCGCCTGAAGTTGCGTGAGTTGATGGCCAAAGGCTGAACCATGGGTACCCTCTCACCACTGATCCGCCTGCACGCCAATGACAATGTGTTGGTGGTCCGCCACCCACTGGCCTTGGGCCAAGAGCTGCCCGAGTTTGGTTTGCGGACCAAGGCCCAGTTGCCAGCAGGTCACAAGGTTGCTGCTCGGCGCATTACAGCGGGTGAGAAGGTGCTCAAGTACAACGTGGTGATAGGCGCGGCCACCCGCGACATCGATGCGGGCGAGCACGTGCATGGGCACAACGTGGTTTTGGTAGACGAGTACCGCGACCCTGGGTTTGGCCTGGATGTCAGGCCAGTGGCCTATGTGCCAGAAGCTGAGCGGGCCCAGTTCATGGGTTATGTGCGACCAGATGGGCGGGTCGGCACCCGCAATTTCATCGGTTTGATCAGCTCTGTCAACTGCTCGGCCACGGTCATCAACCGGGTGGCTGCGCATTTCACCCCGGAACGGCTGGCCGCTTACCCCCATGTGGATGGCGTGGTGGCGTTTGCCCAAACCAGTGGTTGCGGCATGTCCAGCCCAAGCGAACACTTTGACCTGCTGCGCCGCACCATTGCCGGGTACGCCCGGCATGCCAACCTAGCCGGGGTGTTGGTTGTTGGGCTGGGTTGTGAGCGCAACCAAGTGGCCGATTTGGTGGCATCACAAGGGCTGGAGCCTGGCCCCTTGATGCAAACCTTTGTCATGCAAGAGACCGGGGGGACGCGGGCCACCATCGCCGCTGCTATCGGGGTGGTCGAGAGGATGCTGCCGCTGGCCAATGAGGCGCGCCGCCAAGCGGTAAGTGCCGCCCATTTGAGGGTGGGGCTGGAGTGTGGTGGGTCGGATGGTTTTTCCGGCATC